>UQVV01000082.1 GCA_900544635.1 uncultured Cloacibacillus sp.
CGAGGCGATTCCATACCCGCCGGGATATTTCGACATTGCGACGGCCTTCGAGACGCTCTACTTCTGGCGCGACCTCGACGGCGCATTCGCGGAGGTTCTGCGCGCGCTGAAGCCCGGCGGAACGTTCCTGATAGCGAACCACCAGGCCGACCCCGAGCGCGCGGAGTGGACCGACGTGGTGGACAACATGACCATCCGCGGCGAGGAAGAGATAACGGCGCGCCTCGCGCGCGCCGGCTTCGCCGAAATCGCGGCGCACCGCAGCGAAAAGGGCTGGCTCTGCGTAATCGCGAAAAAGCCGGAGCTTCGCGGCTAGCTGCGGAAATTTACGCGCGCGGCGCATATACGAAACAGGCCGGGGCTTTGCGCTCCGGCCTGTCCGCATTGGAAGGGAGTTTTATGGTTTGATGCGTCGTCGTCTTTAGAAGTAAAGGTCCTGCGCGCCTTCTTCGAGCTTCTTGAGGCGCTCCTTCGTCAGTTCGCGGACGCGCTCGCTCGGTATCTGCTCGACTTCCTTCGCTATGACCTTTTCGCCGAGCTCCTTCAGATGGTCGGAGCCGTAGCCGATGAGGTATTCCTTGAAGGTGAGTATCGCGTTCGGCTGGCAGATGTTGCGTATCTGGCCCGATTTTGCGAGCGACATGAAGCGGTCGCCGGTGCGTCCCTGGCGGTAGCAGGCGGTGCAGTAGCTCGGGATGTAGCCGTCCTCGCAGAGCCACGTGAGGACTTCGTCTGGCGTGCGGTCGTCGGAGATTTTGAACTGCGCGGTGTCGGGGCTGTCGGGCTGGCCGATTTCCTTGTGGTAGCCGCCGATGCCGGTGCAGGAGCCGGCGCTGCACTGCGATATGCCGAGGTCGAGCTCTTTGCGGCGCGTCTCGGGCGTCTCGCGCGTCGAGATTATCATTCCGGTGTATGGCGTCGCTACGCGCAGCGTCGCTATGACGCGCAGGAACTGCTCGTCGGTCGGGATGTAGGGGAAGGTCTTGATGTCGACGCCCTCGGCCTCGCGCAGGCGCGGGACGGAGATGGTGTGCGGCCCTACGCCGCAGACCTTTTCAAGGTTCTCGGCGAGCATGAGCTGCGCGACGGTCTCGTACTTGTAGTCGTAGAGGCCGTAGAGGACGCCGGTGCCGACGTCGTCGATGCCGCCCTCCTGAGCGCGGTGGAGCGCCGTCGTATGCCAGTTGTAGATGCTCTTCGGCCCGCAGGGATGGAGCTTCGCGTAGGTCGGGCGGTGGAAGGTCTCCTGGAAGAGGATGTACGTGCCTATCTGCGCCGCCTTGAGACGCTTGAACTCCTCGACGGTCGTCGCCGCGATGTTGACGTTGATTCTGCGGATGGAGTCGCCGCGCGAGTTGCGGTATGCGTAGACGCGCTCCATGCACTCGATGATGTAGTCAAGCGGCGAGTTGACGGGGTCTTCGCCGGATTCCATAGCGATGCGCTTGTGTCCGAGCGCGAGTATCGCGTCGGTCTCCTGGTCGATCTCCTCCATCGTGAGCTTCTTGCGGAACATCATCTTGTTGTCCTTGTGGAAGCCGCAGTAGGTGCAGCCGTTCACGCAGTAGTTCGAGACGTAGAGCGGCGCGAAGAGGACGATGCGGCGTCCGTAGATGCGTTCCTTTATCTCCTTCGCGAGCGAGTAGAGCTCGTCCTCGAGCTCGGGGTCGGTTATTTCGAGGAACACTGCCGCCTCGCGGTGGTCGAGGCCGTGGCACTCGCGCGCCTTCGCGATGAGCTCGCGCACCGCGCCCTTGTCGGCGGCTGTTTTTTTAGCCTGCTCGAGCGTTCCGAGTATCTCGGCGTCGTCGATGAAAGAGGCGTCCTGAAACTGATTCTTGTCGTACATATTCCGCACCCTCCTGTTTTTTATGCCGCCCGCGCGCTTCCGCGCCGTCCATATAAAAAGGCCCCTCGTCCGCCGGACGAAGGGCCATAGCTATGCTTTATCTTGCGGCTCCTTCTCTCCGAACGGAACATCCGGTCAGACAGATGGTTCTTCCTCGCTGCCAAATGCCGTGCGTCCCGGAGGTTCTCCAAGCGCGCGGAAAGTGCGGGCGGCGTTTCTTTTGATATTACGCGCCTATTTTAACAAGCTTAGCCGGCGTTAGCAAGGAATATTTTCAGATGCGCCGGCGCGGTAAGCAAATGCTTATTAAATAAGTAAGCAAAGGCTCACTAAAGCGCGGTTCGGTGCTATAATCGTTCGCGTCAGCTAACTTAGCCGGCGCTAACATAATTATGGAAGGGGGCGTTTCTTATGAGGTCTGAGTGCAAGGGCTGTCTGCTCGTCGCCGCCGGGGTGTTCCTCGGAATCGGCGCTTACGCGCTGATAAAGAACGGCACGGCGAAAAAGGCCGCCGTCAAGGCGCTCGCGAAGGGCATGGAGCTTCAGGAGAAGGTCGCGTGCGCCGCGGAGAAGACGAAGGAAGCAGTCGCCGACACCGTAGCCGAGGCCAGACTGGCCGCGGACGAGGATAAGTGCTGCTAGCAGAGCGGGACGAGTCCGCGTTTCGTTTTCGCGAATGCGGACTCATTTGGATTGCGGGGAAGATTTTATGGAGTTTAAGATTGTTCACGAGCTGCCGGGACGCATACGGCTGCGGACGCCCCCGGGGACTTTTTCTAAGGACGAAGCGCCCGCGCTCTGCGCCGTGCTCGAAGCGCTGCGCGGCGTGGAAAGGGCGCAGGCTTCGCACCGCACCGGCAGCGTGCTTATATATTTCGAACGGGAACGCCGCGACGAAATTCTGACCGCCGCCTCGATAATGACGCGCGACTACTACGAGGACATCGCGATGCCGCGCCGCGGCGCGCCGCTCGCCGCAACTCTGCTGCGCACGGCGGCGGGGATGGCCTTCCGGATGCTTTTCCTGCCGCACCACGTGCGGCACGCGCTGTGCCTGTGGCGCGCCGCGCCCTACATAGCGCGCGGGCTGAAGGCTTTTTTCCTCGCGCGGCGGCTCAACGTCGCCGTGCTCGACGCCGCCGCGATTTCAAGCGCGATACTGCGCCGCGACTTCACGACGGCGGGCGTCATAATGACGCTGATGTCCCTCTCCGAGGAGATGGAGGCGTGGACGCAGCACCGTTCCAAAGAGGACCTCGCGCAGAGCCTCGCGCTGCGCGTCGATAAAGTCTGGGTGAAGAAGGACGGCGCGGAGGTTGAGATACCCTTCTCAGAGCTGCGCGCGGGAGACCTGCTCATAGTCCGCGCGGGCTCGATAATCCCGGCCGACGGCACAGTCGCCGAAGGGGAGGCCGTCGTCAACCAGTCCTCGATGACGGGCGAGCCGCTCGGCATAGTCCGCCGCGCAGGGGCCAGCGTCTACGCCGGCACCGCGGTCGAAGAGGGCGAGATAACGGTTGAAGTCACCGCCGCCGCCGGAACGACGCGGATAGACAAAATAATCCAAGTCATCGAGGAATCCGAGGGGCGCAAGGCGAGCGTACAAAGCCAGGCCGAAAAGCTCGCCGACTCGATAGTGCCCTACAACTTCGCGCTCGCCGCGGCGGTCTATCTCTTCACGCGCAGCCCCGAGCGCGCGGCGTCGGCGATAATGGTCGACTACTCCTGCGCGATAAAGATAGCGACGCCGCTCGCGATACTCGCCGCGATGCGCGAGGGCGTCAAAAACGGCGTGCTGATAAAGGGCGGCAAATACATCGAAGCTATGGCGGAGGCCGACACCGCGGTCTTCGACAAGACAGGCACGCTGACCGCCGCAGAGCCGCGCGTCGCGAAGGTCGTGCCCTTCGGCGGACGCAGCCGCGAAGAGGTGCTGCGCCTCGCCGCCTGCCTCGAGGAGCACTTCCCGCACCCGATAGCGCGCGCCGTCGTCCGCAAAGCCGCGGAGGAAGAGCTGCGCCACGAGGAGGAGCACGCCGAGGTCAAATACATGGTCGCGCACGGCATAGCGTCGAGCCTGCGCGGAGAAAAGACGATAATAGGCAGCCGCCACTTCGTATTCGACGACGAAGGCACTCCGTGGACGGACGAGCAGAAGGCCGCCGCCGCGGAGGAGGCGGAGCGCTACTCTTTGCTGTATTTGGCGATAGGCGGAGCGCTCGCCGGGATAATCTGCATCGAAGACCCGCTCAAGCGCGAAGCGCCCGCGGTCATAGCCGAGCTCAAGGACGAAGGGCTGACGAACATAGTCATGCTCACGGGCGACGGCAGGCGCGCGGCGCAGAAGACCGCCGCCGAGGCCGGCATCACCGAGACCTGCGCCGAGATGCTGCCGCAGGACAAGGCGAAATACATCAAGGAGCTGCGCGAAAAGGGCCGCCGCGTCGTAATGATAGGCGACGGCATAAACGACTCGCCCGCGCTCTCTGAGGCCGCCGTCGGCGTCACGATGAAGCACGGCGCGGACATCGCGCAGGAGGTCGCGAACGTCGTGCTGCTGGACGACCGTCTTGAAGGGCTCGCCGACGCGCGCCGCATAAGCTCGCGCACGATGAGCAAGATAAAGACGAACTACGCCGCGATAGTCGGCGTCAACACGCTGCTGATACTGCTCGGCCTTGCGGGCCGCGTCACGCCGCGCACCTCCGCGATACTGCACAACCTCACGACGCTGCTCGCCTGCGGCCGCGCCCTCAGCCCCGTGCTGAAAAAACAGCCGTAAGCGCCGCCGCAGCTTGTATCTCCCCGCCGCCCGCCGCGCGCCGCCGCGCCCGAACGGCGGGATTTTTTATGCGCCTGCGCGGCGCGCGCAGGCTTTATAATATCTTCAAAACCGAAGGGAGCGGGGACGAAATGCAGGACGAAAAAACGATTTTGCGCAGGGCCGAAGAATTTATCGACGCGCGCGCCGCGGAGATGGCGGCCTTCAGCGACTGGCTCGCGGAGCATCCCGAGCTGTCGGGCGAGGAATACGAGAGCAGCAGGCTCATGGCGGAAAAGCTGCGCGGGGAGGGCTTCGAGCTCGAATATCCGTTCTGCGGCATACCGACCGCCTTCATGGCGAAAAAATCCTTCGGCGCGAAAAAGCCCGCCGTCGCGATAATGGCGGAGTACGACGCGCTGCCAGGTATCGGCCACGGCTGCGGGCACAACCTGCACGGCACGATGTCGCTCTACGCTGGGCTCGCGCTCGGCGAGGCCATGGCAGGAGCTGGGCTCTGCGGCGAGCTGCGCGTCGTCGGCACGCCCGCCGAGGAGGGCGACGGCGCGAAGATAAAAATGGCGGACGACGGCGTATTCGACGATGCCGACCTCGCCGTGATGATACACTCCGACGCCGCGGAAAGCCTCGCGGACTACCGCGCGCTCGGCCTCAACGGCTTCGACTTCACGTTTACGGGGCAGACGGCGCACTCCGCCGGCTCGCCGTGGGACGGGCGCAGCGCGCAGAGCGGGGCGCTGCTCTTCATGGAGGCGATGAACATGCTGCGCCTCCACATGCGCGACGGCTGCCGCCTGCACGCGTTAATCACACATGTCTCCGGCGCGGCGAACATAATCCCCGACAAGGCCGTCTGCCGCGTCGAGGCGCGCGCGCCTGAGAAAAACATGCTCGACGAGCTGACCGAGGGTGTATTCCGCTGCGCTAGGGGCGCTGCCTTGGCGACGGCGACGGAAGTGTTGTGGGAACGCTTCGAGGGACATTTCGAACCGATGCTGCCGAACCCCGCCGCGGAGAAGCTTGCGGAGGACGTCATGAAGGAGTACGGCGTTGAATGCACGCGGGGCCGCGGGCCGCAGGGCTCCTCCGACGTGGGCAACGTATCGTACCGCTGCCCGGCGATACAGCCGGAGCTTGCGATAACGGAGCGGAAGCTCGCACTCCACACGCGGGAGTTCGCCGCCGCGACCATGACGGACGAAGGCCACGCCGCGCTCGTCAAGGGGACGAAAATCCTCGCTGCGATATGCCTGCGCGTCTTCGCCGACGAAAAACTGCGGCTGGCGATGCGCGACGGCTTCGAAGCGGCTCTGAAACGGACGCTGTAGAGGACCGACGCGCGGCGAAAACAAAAATGCCCGCAAAAAAACAAAACATAGCATAAACGACGGGAGGGAAGAGGCGCGGAGGCGCTCTTCCCTTTTTTGTGCTATACTAGCGCGTACAGCATGTATTATAAAAATTTACATGCGTAATTTTACTTAAAAACGTCAAAGTTGTTTTGCTTAAAAAGGAGTGAGGGCCAAACCCCATAAAAACGGACGCCCGGAGCGCGGCGGTGCCGCGGGCGGGTTTTCAAACGGATTTCTTTATACGCCGCCGCAGCCCGCACGGCGCGGCGCAGGAAAATAATATCAAACGCGGCTATGGCCGCGGACGGAGGTAAAACAATGTCCTTTGAATTCGCAGACAACATTACAAGCATAGTGCTGAACGCGGTCATGACTCTCGCGCTCGCCGGGCTGCTCCTGCTGCTCGGCTACTACGTGAGGAAGAAGTTCCCCGCGCTCGCGAAATACTGCATCCCCGCGCCCGTCATCGGCGGCTTCATCTTCATGTTCGTCACCTTCGCGGGCCACGTGACGGGGAGCTTCCAGGTGAAATTCACGAACATCTTCCAGGATTACTTCATGCTCGCCTTCTTCACGACGGTCGGCCTCGGCGCGAGCCTCAAGCTGCTCAAGAAGGGCGGCCTGCTGCTCATCGTCTACTGGCTCTGCTGCGGCGTCATCTCCGTATTCCAGAACCTCATCGGGATCGGCGTCGGCACGCTCGTCGGCGTCGAAGCGCCCTACGCGCTGCTCGCCTCCGCGATATCCATGATAGGCGGCCACGGCGCGGCGCTCAGCTACGGCGGCGACTTCGTCCGCATGGGCTACCCGCACGGCACGCTCGTCGGCGCGGCGGCCGCGACCTTCGGGCTGATATCCGCGGTCCTTGTCGGCGGGCCGCTCGGACGCTCGCTCATCGAGAGATACAAGCTCAAGCCCGAGGAAAACCAGCACAACTACGACGACATCAAGAGCGTCAACGCGGCCACGGGCGGCGAGCTCACGGGCCTCGACATAATGACGAACGTCGTCGCGATAATCGTCTGCATGGCGATAGGCACGCAGGTCTCCGGCGCGATAGGCAAGCTCATAGGCATGAGCTTCCCGACATACGTCGGCTCGATGTTCACGGCGGTAATCGTCCGCAACATCAACGACTCTCTGCGCCTCTACAGATTCAGCTTCCCGCTCGTCGACGGCATCGGCGACGTAATGCTCAACCTCTACCTCTCGCTCGCGATGATGACGCTCGCGCTCTGGGACCTCTCGGGGCTCATCGGCGGACTTCTGCTCGTCCTCGTCTGCCAGGTGCTCTTCATGGTCTGCGCGGCCTACTTCGTGGTGTTCCGCATCCTCGGCAAAAACTACGACGCCGCCGTAATGTGCGCGGGCCTCTGCGGCCACGGCCTCGGCGCGACGCCCTCCGCGATCGTCAACATGACCGCCGTCTGCGAGCGCTACGGCATGAGCAGCCGCGCCTTCATGATAGTCCCGATAGTCGGCGCCTTCCTCGTCGACATCATCTACCAGCCGCAGACGCTGACCTTCATCAAGTTCTTCGTCAAAGGCTTCGGAAACTAACGCCGCCGGCTAAACGCAGCGCGGCCTTCCTCACGTCGGGGAAGGCCGCGCTTTTTTGTGACGTTCCGTCGTAAGCCGGGCGAACGCAAAAAATAACCCTCACGGAGATGGTGCGACGGGTCTTCCGTCACCTCCGTGAGGGAGGAGATGACTAATGTTATCAAAAATTGTAAAGGCCTGTCAAAATATTTTCGGCTAAAGCTGTATCGGAATAACTA
>UQVV01000083.1 GCA_900544635.1 uncultured Cloacibacillus sp.
GGGGGCCGCGGGGCTGAAAGCCGGAGCCTCTGGCGGCGCGATGCACGAAGCCGCGGCGGCCGTATTCGCCGCCGAGGGCGTCGAGGAATTCTTCACGCACAGCCTGGGTCACAGTTTCGGCCTCGAAGTCCACGAAATCCCCGTGCTTTCGCCGCGCCGCGACGACATTCTCGCCGCGGGCGACGTCGTTACGGTAGAGCCCGGGCTGTACTTCGAAGGCGAACGCGGCATGAGGCTCGAAGACGACTACATGATAACGGACCGCGGAGCGGAACTGCTGACGGCGGGGCTAGCCCAGGAACTCTTCGTCGTTTCAAAATAGTCCGCACGTGTTATAATGGCCTCGTGGAGTTTCGCATCACAAACGAAACAACGAAAAGGAGAGAAGTTCCCATGAAGAAATACGTCTGCACAGTATGCGGTTACGTCTACGACCCCGAGATAGGCGACCCCGATTCCGGCATCGCCGCCGGCACTGCCTTTGAAGACATCCCCGACGGATGGGTCTGCCCCGTCTGCGGAGTCGGCAAGGAAATGTTCGAAGCGCAGTAAGCGAGAGAAAACAAAAAAACGTCCCGCCCACAAGGGCGGGATTTTTTGTGCGTTAGAGTTCTTCTAAAATTTTTTGAAGCTCGCGGCGCAGCGGTTCGAGGTCTTCTGTAATTATCGTCCATATCAAGTTCATGTTGACGCCGTCGTAGTCATGGACGATGCGGTTGCGCAGTCCGTAGAGGCTGCGCCACGGTATTTCCGCGTGAGCGAGCGTAAAATCATCGTCAAGCTGATTCGCGAGCTCGCCTATCTGGCTGAGGTTGAAGACGCACGCCTCGGTCAGCATAGAATCGGCTGCAAATTTTTCATAGCTCATACCGTGACAGTATGCAAGTATCTTATCGGCGTGACGGATTATTTTCTCCGTGATTGTCTTATTTCGCATAGATGACGATGCCCGTGTCTCTTATCTCGCGCTCGACCGCAGAACGCGGCGTCACGTCCGCGGCGTCGAGGACGTCTGTCCTCACTCCGGCGGCGCGCTCTATGTCGTAGAGGAAGCCGGTGAATTTCAGCCCGCGCAGGCCGCTGTCGACGAAGAGGTCGACGTCGCTCTTCGCTGTGGCCGTCCCCTTCGCGTAAGAGCCGAAGAGCACGGCGCGGCGCACGCCGTACTTCTCAAAGACCGGCGTCAGACGTCCGCGTATCTGCTCTATCGACAATTTTTCAGCCATCGCCGCGCTCATCTCCTTTTTACAAAATTATATAACCTGCCGCAGCTCCGCGCCGCTCAGATTTTTTCAATCTTCTCCATGAGCATGCCGACCACGTCGCCTATGCCGTATTCCTTCAAGTCTTCGGCGATTCTGTCGAAGATGCCCTCGGCGCGCAGCGTCGCGGCGGAGACGGGGAAGTTGAGGTCGAGCCCCCACGTGAGCTGGATGAGGCGGTAGTCCTGGAGCGAGCGCGCGTTTTTGTATGAGCCGCGGCCCGTCGCGCGCACCTCTTCGACGAGCGCGGGCGTGAGGCCCGTGACTCTCTTGTGGCGCGGCAGCATGTCGTATATCGTGCCGTTGTCGATGCGGCTCTGCACCATGCGGAATACGTCTATCTTGTCGGCGTCGCGCGCGAGCGCGCACCAGCGGTACTGCGCGAGCTGTGTCGACGGCGGTATCTCTATCTTGTTGTGGTGTCTCACCGCGGCGAGCAGCTTTTCTTTGTCGCCCTCCTCTATTCCGTCCCATTCGAACCCGCGCGCCAAGATTTCCGCGCCGCGTTCGCCGTGGTCGAAGCTCGCGGCGTCGGCGAAGGTCTTGTAGTCGCGGTACTGTTCGAAGCGCGCCGTGTCGTGCAGCAGCCCTATCGCGTGGGCGAGCCACGCGTCGTGCTCCTCGTTCCATTCGAGCGACTCCGCTATCGCGCAGGCGATGGCGCAGACGCGCCGGCTGTGCTTCCGCTTCAGCTCCTGCATATTTTCAAGCGCGCCGCCGACGCGGAAGGAGTCGACGTAGCGCGCGAACCATTGTTCCGTCTTTTCTGTCGAATACATAGCCTTACCTCCGTCCGCTGAAATTATACAACGGCGCGAAGCTTTACTCGCCGCCGCCCGTTCCAGGCGCGAGCGTGAATTTGTTCTTGCGGTAGTCGAGCAGACCTTCGCCGCGCAGCTTCGAGAGCTCGCCCGAGAGCGCGCTGCGGTCCACCGAGAGGTAGTCCGCGAGCTGCTGGCGGTTGAAGGGTATCTCGAATTCGCGCGCGCCGCGGCGCAGCGACTCGGCCGATAAATATGCGAGAAGCTTCTGCCGCGTCGAGCGCTGCGTCATGTAGGTGAGCTTTTCGCTGAATTGCAGATTTTTCTCCGCGAGCACGGCGAGCAGGTTGCGCATGAGACGCGCGTGGAAGGCGCAGGCCGAGCCGCATACGGTGAGGACGCGGCTCACGTCCATGAACATCACCTCGCTGCGCCCCGCCGCCGCGGCGCTGACGCCGAGCGGCGCGCCGGGGACGCAGGCGTAGCTTTCGGCGAATATCTCGCCTGGCTGCGCCTCCGCGATGATGTTGCGGTTGCCGAGAAAATCTTCCTTGATTATGTGGACTGCGCCGGCGAGCACGAGGCCGATGGAGCTCGAGCGCTCTCCGGCGCGCAGGATGAATTCGTTCTTCGCGTACTCGCGCGAGGAGACGGAGAGGCATGCGAGCATCGCCTCGATTTCGCCGTCGTCTATGTCGCGGAAGAGCCGCGAGCTTTTTATCACGTCGAGATATTTTCTCATCTTTATCCGCCGTCCGTTGTATTTGCGACATACTTTCCCGGTCCATTGTATTATGCTTAACCCGTTGAATCAAGGAAGAGCGATGAAAACGACAAAAGCGGCGCGGAACGCCGCGGGGGAGGAATAAGCTTTGAAAAGAAGGATAATTCAGATAGACGAAGAAAAATGCAACGGCTGCGGCGCGTGCGCGAACGCCTGCCACGAGGGAGCCATCGCAATGGTGGACGGCAAGGCGCGGCTTATGCGCGACGACTACTGCGACGGCCTCGGCGACTGCCTGCCGGCCTGCCCGACGGGGGCGATAAGCTTCGTCGAGCGCGAGGCCGCGCCCTACGACAAGGCGGCGGCGGAGGCGAACGTCGCGGCGAAGCGCGCCGCGGAGGGGAAGCTGCCGTGCGGATGCCCCGGCACATACTCGCGCGAGCTTAAGCGCGAAGCCGCGGAAGTTTCCGCGCCGCGCGGGAGCGCCGTCGCGTCGCGCCTGTCGCAGTGGCCCGTGCAGATAAAGCTCGCGCCGGTGCGCGCGCCGTACTTCGACGGGGCGAAGCTGCTCGTCGCGGCGGACTGTACCGCCTTCGCGCGCGCCGATTTCCACGAGCGCTTCATCAAAGGCCGCGTGACGCTCGTCGGCTGCCCGAAGCTCGACGGCGTGGACTACGCGGAGAAGCTGACGGAGATAATCAGGAACAACGACATAAAGGACGTGACCGTCGTGCGCATGGAGGTACCGTGCTGCGGCGGCATAGAGGACGCGGTGAAGCGCGCGCTCGTGAGCAGCGGCAAGTTCCTGCCGTGGCAGGTCGTCACCGTGGCGGTCGACGGGGAAATTCTGGACTAGGCGCGAGAGCGCGGAACAACGGAGGAGTTATATCATGGAAAGAAAAATGTTTTGTTTTCAGTGCGAGCAGACGGCGGGATGCCGCGGCTGCATGGGCAATATGGGAGTATGCGGGAAGCCCGCGGATACCGCGGAGCTTCAGGACGGGCTGACGGGCGAGCTGATTTCGTTCGCCTGCGCCGCGGGCGGCAAAGCGCCGGAGTGCGGCGCGCGGCTGATGCTCGAAGGGCTCTTCACGACGGTGACGAACGTGAACTTCAACAGCGCGACCGTCGCGGAGCTCGCATCTCGCGTGCGCGAGGCGCGTAAAAAGCTCGGAGACGATGCGCCGGCATACGACGTAAGGAAAATCTGGGAGGCGGACGAGGACATACGCTCGCTCAAGTCGCTGATACTCTTCGGCCTGCGCGGCATGGCGGCCTACGCGTATCACGCCGCGGTGCTCGGCTACCGCGACGCTGAGGTGGACGGCTTCTTCTTCGAAGCTCTCGCGGCGCTCGCGAAGTTCGACACGATGGACGAGCTTCTGCCGCTCGTCCTAAAGACCGGCGAGGTCAACCTGCGCTGCATGGAGCTGCTCGACCGCGCGAACACCGAGAGCTTCGGCACGCCGCAGCCGACGCGCGTCAGCTTCACAGTAGAGCCGGGGCCCTTCATCGTCGTGACGGGCCACGACCTGCGCGACCTCAAGCTGCTGCTAGAACAGACGGCGGGGCGCGGCGTCAACGTCTACACGCACGGCGAGATGCTCCCCGCGCACGCCTACCCGGAGCTGAAAAAATATCCTCACCTCAAGGGCAACTTCGGCACTGCGTGGCAGAACCAGCAGAAGGAGTTCGACGCAATCCCCGCGCCCATACTCTTCACGACGAACTGCCTGATGCCGCCCAAGCCTTCATACGCGGACCGCGTCTTCACGACGGAGGTAGTGTCGTTCCCCGGCGCGGCGCACATCGGCGAGGACAAGGATTTCACGCCGGTAATCGAAAAGGCGCTCGAGCTCGGCGGCTGGCCGGAGAGACGCAGATTTACCGGAATCAACGGCGGCATGGCGGCGACGACAGGTTTCGGCCACGGCGCGGTGCTCGCGGAGGCCGGACGGATAGTCGAGGCTGTCAAGAGCGGCGCGATACGCCACTTCTTCCTCGTCGGCGGCTGCGACGGCGCGAAGACGGGACGCAACTACTACACCGACTTCGTGAAGCTGACGCCCGCGGACACGATTGTGCTGACGCTCGCCTGCGGCAAGTACCGCTTCAACGACATCGACCTCGGCGAGGCTGGCGGCTTCCCGCGCATAATGGACATGGGGCAGTGCAACGACGCTTACAGTGCGATAAAGGTCGCTGTGGCGCTCGCGGACGCCTTCGGCTGCACGGTCAACGAGCTGCCGCTGTCGCTGGTGCTTTCGTGGTACGAGCAGAAGGCCGTCTGCATCCTGCTCACGCTGCTGCACCTCGGCATAAAGAACATACTGCTCGGCCCGACGCTCCCGGCCTTCGTCTCTCCGAACGTGCTGAACTTCCTCGTCGAGCATTACAACATCGCGCCCGTCACGACGCCCGAGGAAGATTTGAAAAAAATCCTGGGCTAGGCGCGCGGCGCAGAATTATAAAAAGAGGGCGGGAGCTTCGCGCTTCCGCCCTCTTTTCGTGCCGGCTGGAAAATTTCGCTAGAACTTCACGACGCGCGGCTCGCCCTCGAACGAATAGAAGGTCGCCGTCGCATTCTTGAGCCAGAGCACCTCGCCGACGCCGTCGTCCTCGGAGTAGAGGCGGCGCAGCGTCGGGTTCTCTTCGAGCATATGGCGGCGCGCTTCGATTCTGGGGTCGAGCACCACTTCCGCGGCGACGCGCAGCCACGAGGTTCCGTCCTTGCCCATCGTGCAGAGCTCTATCTTCGGGTTCGCCGTCATCTGCTTGAAGACGGGCTTCACGTTGCCGGTCTGGAGGTAGAGCTTGCCCTCGAAGAGCGCGACGACGCCGAAGGGCCTCACGCGCGGCTGGTCGCCGTCCATCGTCGCGACGTAGAAAATCGGGTTCTCTTTCAGAAATTTGTAGACTTCGTCCATGCGGGATATTCCTCCTTTAATTTAATGCCGTGCGCTTAAATTATAGCGCGGCGCGGA
Source organism: uncultured Cloacibacillus sp. (assembly GCA_900544635.1). Taxonomy (GTDB): domain Bacteria; phylum Synergistota; class Synergistia; order Synergistales; family Synergistaceae; genus Caccocola; species Caccocola faecigallinarum. The sequence continues at coordinate 5,732 of UQVV01000083.1, forward strand.
GGTTTCAGGCGCGCGCCATGTCGAGGAAATATTCGAGCACGCGCAGGTCGCGTGTCATCTCGGGGTGGAAGGCCGCGGCGAGCATGCGCCCCTCGCGCGCGGCGACGGCGCGTCCGTCGATTTCGGCGAGAATCTCGACGTCCGGCCCCGCCGCAGTGATGTAGGGCGCGCGTATGAAGACCATCTCGACGCCGTCATGCCGGGCGAAACGCCCGCGCGCTGCGAAGCTCGCGAGCTGCCGCCCGTAGCCGTTGCGCCGCACCGTTATATCCATCGCGGCGAAATGGCGGCGCGCGTCGTTCTCGATATTTTTTGCGAGCAGTATCATCCCAGCGCATGTTCCGAAGACAGGCAGGCCGTCCGCTATCATTTCGCTTATCGGCTCGAACAGCCCGAGCTCGCGCATGAGCCGCCCCTGCGCCGTGCTTTCTCCGCCGGGCAGTATCAGCGCGTCGATGCCGTCGAGTTCGCGCGGCCCGCGGATTTCGCGCGGATTCGCGCCCGCGCGCAGAAGCGCCTCGCGGTGCTCCGCGAAGGCCCCCTGCACGGCGAGCACGCCTACCGTGAGCGCGGCGCTCATTTTCCGCGCTCCGCCATCAGCAGGGCTATTTCGTCGGCGTTCGTCCCGACCATCGCCTCGCCGAGGTCTTCTGAGACTTTCGCGAGGATTTCCGGATTTTGGTAATTCGTCACGGCCTTGACGATCGCGGCGGCGCGCTTCGCTGGGTCGCCCGATTTGAAGATGCCGCTGCCGACGAAGACGCCCTCGGCTCCGAGCGTCATCATCAGAGCCGCGTCCGCCGGAGTCGCGACGCCGCCCGCCGCGAAGTTCACGACGGGAAGGCCGCCGAGCTCGCGCAGCTCGAAGAGCCGCGCCGCGGGAACCTGCATCTCCTTCGCCGCCTCGAAAACCTCATCGTCCCGCAGCGAGAGCACGCGCGCAATCTCCGCGCGCACGGCGCGCATGTGGCGCACCGCCTGCACCACGTCGCCCGTCCCCGGCTCGCCCTTCGTGCGTATCATCGCGGCGCCCTCCTCGACGCGGCGCAGAGCCTCGGACAAATTGCGCGCGCCGCAGACGAACGGGACGCGGAACTGCCGCTTGTCGATGTGGTAAACGTCGTCGGCGGGGGAGAGCACTTCGCTCTCGTCTATGTAGTCTATGTCGAGCGCCTCGAGTATGCGCGCCTCCGCAATGTGGCCGATGCGGCACTTCGCCATGACGGGGATGCTCACGGCGCGCTGGATTTCCTTAATCATCCGCGGGTCGCTCATGCGCGCGACGCCGCCCGCTGCGCGTATGTCCGCCGGCACGCGCTCGAGCGCCATGACCGCGCAGGCTCCGGCCTCCTCGGCTATGCGCGCCTGCTCCGGCGTCGTCACGTCCATAATCACGCCTCCGCGCAGCATACGCGCGAGGTCTCTGTTGAGCTTCACTCTGTTTTCCTGTTCAGTCATCGTTCATGTTCCTTTCGTGGAAGTTCCACGGCCGTGCGCCATTGTTATAGAATATAGTTGTCATTGCTTCAATGGCCAGATATTGAGAATTTTAGAATGACAGATTGGGGCGGAGCGATGGTCGCCGATTTTATAGAGCTCGACAAAAATTCCAAAACTCCCGTGTGGGAGCAGATTTACCGCGCGCTCGCGGATGCGGCGGATAGCGGGGCGCTCGCCGCGGGGGCGAGGCTGCCGTCTGTGCGCGAGCTGGCCGCCGCGCTCTCCGTGAGCCGTTCGCCGGTCGAGAACGCCTATGCGCGGCTCACGGTCGAGGGGAAAATCGAGAGCGTGCCGAAGAGCGGCTGCTTCGTCGCGCGCGGCGAGCCTGCGGCGGGAAATTTGCGCGCGCGCCGCGAAACGGAGGAAGCGCCGCCTCGATTCGACTTCCGCAGCGGCTCGATAGACGCGGAGGCCGCGGACGCCGAG
>UQVV01000084.1 GCA_900544635.1 uncultured Cloacibacillus sp.
CCGGTGTGGGCGCCGTTCAGGATGCGCACCTTGCGCTTCTTGTAGGGCGTCACGTCGGGGACTACGATGCAGTTGAGGCCGGATTTCTTGAACGGCAGCTGCTCTTCGAGCCACGCGGGGCCTTCGATGTTCCATACGCCGAAGACTTCGCCGACGTCTATGAGCTCGTCGTGGTAGCCGTTCTCTTCGTCGAGGCGAGATGCCTCCGCGGGATCTTTGACGCGGCCCGGCACGATGCGGTCGACGAGCGTCGAGCAGAAGGTGCATTCGCCGCACCACTTGGCGAAATCTTCTTCAAGCCCCCACTGCGCGATGTACTGCTTCACGCACTTTTCAAGCTCTTTCCCGTTGTTGTCGATGAGCTCGCAGGAGAGTATCACGACGGGCTTTTTGCCGGCCTGCCAACGCTTGTAGAGCACCTGCGTCAGCTTCGCGGGGAAGGACGAGGGCGGGCAGTCCTCTTTGCCGCAGGCGGGGTCGTAGACTATTCCGGCCTCGGTGGTGTTCGATACGATGTACTCGAGGTCGTCGGAGACCGCGACCTCCATCATCGCGTCGTAGTCCGCCTTTTCGTATGGGTTGAGGCAGCGGCTGACCGACGAAATTACGCGCTTGCGGTCGACCTTCTCGCCGTTCTCGCGTCCGCGCAGGTAGAGCGTGTAGAGCCCCTGCTGCTCGTTTATCTGCTTCGCGAGGCCGGGCGCTATCGGCTGCACGAGGACGGCCTTGCCGTTCCAGCCCGCGCGCTCGTTGGACATGTCGAACCAGTAGTCGACGAAGGCGCGCAGGAAGTTGCCCTCTCCGAACTGGAGGATTTTCTCCGGCGCGTTCTCGAGTATGTAGCCCTTGTAGCCGGAGCGTTTCAGAACGTCATAATTGAGTCTTTCCATGATTTTCACCTCAGTAAGTTAAAAGCAAGGCATGGCGCTAACTTCGCCATGCCTTTGCCGTAGTGTCCGTTTAGTCGCCCAGGAGGGCCAGGATTCCCGTTGAGAAGACGGGGACGTAGGTTATGAGCAGCAGGTTGATGACGAGCAGGATGTAGAACGGCACGGCTTCTTTGATAAACGCGCCCGTTTTGCAGCCCGTGATGCCGCAGGTGACGAACATCAGCGTTCCCATAGGCGGCGAGAGCGCGCCTATCGCGTTATTGAAGATGTAGGTCATAGCGAACTGTATCTCGTTGATGCCGTAGGCCATCGCGATCGGGTGGAGCAGCGGGACGAGGATTATCATCGAGGCGTTTCCTTCGATGAACATTCCGACGATGAGCAGGAAGATGTTCACTATGAGAAGGAACACGTACTTGTTGTCGATGGTCGCCACTATCCACTCGGTGAGCTGCTGCGGGACGCGCTCCTTCGTGAGCACCCACGAGAAGACGCCCGCCGCCGCGACTATGAGCATTATCGAGGAGGTCGTGCAGACGGTCTCCTTGAAGCCCTTCTTCATATCCTCCCAGCGCATTTCGCGGTAGATGAAGCCGAGCATGACCGCGTAGACTATCGCGACGGCTCCGGCCTCGGTTGCCGTGAAGACGCCGATGCGGATTCCGCCGATGATGATTATCGGCAGGAGCAGCGGAAGGATGGCGGGCTTGAAGGCCGCGACGTACTCGGGGAGGGTGACGCGCGTCGTGCGTATCGGGGCGTAGCCGCGCTGCTTCGATATTATGCGGACGACTATCATCATCGAGACGCAGAGCAGGAGGCCGACGCCGATGCCCGATATAAAGAGGTCGCCTATCGAGACGTTCGCGATGCAGCCGTAGAGTATCATCGAGATTCCCGGCGGGATGAGCGGCGTAATCATAGCCGAGGTGGCCGTGACGACCGACGAGAATTCCTTCGAGAAGCCCTTCTTCTCCATTTCGGGGACGAGCATCTTCGCTTCCATCGCCGCGTCGGCGAGGTTGGAGCCGGAGAGTCCGCCCATGAGCGTGGAGAGGAGGACGTTGACCTGCGCGAGGCCGCCGTACATGCGGCCCGTCATGACTTCGCAGACGTTCATGATGCGCGCCGTGACGCCCGTGTAGTTCATCATGATGCCCGCGCAGACGAAGAACGGAATCGCGAGCAGAGCTATGCTTTCAACGCCGGTTATCGTCTGCTGCGCGAAGATTATCGGGTTGACCTTCGGGCTCGCGACGAAGTATACCGCCGCGCCGCCGAGTACGGAGATGAACACCGGCACCTTGAGGAAGAGCAGCGCCAGCATTACGACGGAAGCTATTACCAGTATCGCGTCCATTACAGCTCGACTGCCTCCTTCGCTTCGGATTTGACGCCCTTGAAGAGCGCGTAGAAGTAGCTGATTACCATCAGTACGAATGAAACGGGGCCTATGCCGTAGATGACGGCGTAGGGAATTTTAAGCATCGGCGTAGCGCGTCCGCTTCTTAAGAAAATTCCGATGTAGCCGAGGCTCTGGTAGAAGAGATAGCCTAGCACCACGACGACCACGATAGAGATGAATATCTCCATCATCTTCTGCATTCCCTTCGGCATGAGGTCGACTATCATTTCGATGGCGACCTGGTTGCCCGCGCGGAACGCTACGCCCGCTCCGGCGTAGACTATCCAGACCATGCAGGCGAGCTGCACCTCTTCAAGCCACGTGAAGGGCGCGCCGAGCAGGTAGCGGAAGGGGACGCCGGCGAAGGTGAGGATGATCAGTATCGCGAGGACCACGGATGCGACGATCGTATCCAGATTCCAGAGCACGTTTTTGAGTTTGCTCTCTTGATTCATTCTTTATCCTCCTCTCGGCGAGGGCCGGCGGCGGCTGTGTCTGCCGCTCCGCCGCCGGCTGCCGTCAGTTTGCCGTCCTGTGTTTCGTTATTTGCCCATCGCCTGGCAGACCTTCTCGTAGAGGCCGTCAGACCAGCCGAAGGTCTTGCTGTGCTTGTAGAAGTCCTGCGCCTTCGCGCGGAAGCCGTCGAGAACCTCCTGCGTCGGCTCGACGACCGTCACGCCGTCGTCCTTCATCATCTTGAGGTAGTTGGCCTCTTCCTTGGCCTGGACTTCGTTGTTGTACTTGCCGGCTTCGATTCCGGTCTCGACCAGCCACTTCTGCTGCTGCTCGGTGAGGCTGTTGAACCAGTCCGCGGAGCAGACGAGCGTCGTGAAGTTGAGGACGTGTCCGTCGAGTATCAGATATTTGCCGACTTCGTGGAGCTTGCGTCCGTAGAGCGTCGCGAGCGGGTTCTCGGCTCCGTCGATGGTCTTCGTCTGCATCGCGGAGTAGACGTCGCCGAGGTCCATGCCGGTCGAGACGGCGCCGAGGCAGTCAAAGCCGTAGGACTGAATCTGGTTGTTGGGGACGCGGATTTTCATGCCGGCGAGGTCCTCGACCTTGTTGACCGGCTTGACGGTGAGCGTGTGGCGCGCGCCGTAGACCCAGTTGGAGACGAGGACCTTGAGTCCCTTCTTCTCAAGCTGCGCGCACTGATCCTTGTACCAGTCGGACTCTATGAGCTTCCAGCACTGCTCCCAGTTGTCGAAGAGGAACGGCGAGAAGACGATTCCGAAATCGGGCACGCCGTAGTCCGCGTAGAATGCTCCGTCCGCGAGGGTGCAGACGGGCTCGCCGATGAGCATGGAGTCGATCAGCTCGTTCTTGCTGCCGAGCTGGCTGTCGGGATAGGGGGTGATCTTCATCGTGCCGCCGGAGGCCTTGTCGAGCAGCTCGGCCCACTTCACTATTCCCTGGCCGAAGGGCTCCGTGATGGAGTTCTCGAAGCCTATCTGGAGCTCGATCACGTCGTCCGCCGCGAAGGCCGTGCCGCCGAACACGAGGGCGCAGGCGAGAGCCGCGCTGCATACCATAGCCGCAAGTTTCTTCAATGACTTCATAACAACTTTCCTTCCTTATATAGAGATTTTTTTCGCTCCGCCCGCCGCTTATTAGGCGAAGTCGATTACAACCTTGAGCATCTTTCCGGCGTTCGCAGAAAAGTCCGCGAAGGCCTGGGGCGCGTCCGCCATCTTGTAGGTGTTCGTGACGATCTTCTCGAGGTCTACGCCGCCCGCCTTCACGAGGTCGATGAGTTCGAGGAAGTCCTTCTTCATCGCGTTGCGCGAGCCGTAGATGTTGAGCTCCTTCTTCTGGATAATCGTGAAGAAGAAGTCGTCGATGTTCTTCTTGGAAACGCCGATGAGCACGACGCGCGCGCCGAAGCAGGCAGCGTCGATGCAGTTCTGGAAGGTGCTGGGCAGGCCGACCGCCTCGATGGTCACGTCGAAGCCGTCGCCGTTCGTCAGCTCCTCGACGCCCTTCGTAAAGGCCTCGGGCGAGGAGTTCAGAAGCTTGTGGTCGAGGCCGAAGGTCTTGAAGGCGTAGTCGAGCTTGTCCTCGGCCACGTCGCAGATGGTAACCTCCGCGCCCTTCGCCTTAGCCGCGACCGCCGCGAGCACGCCGATGGTCCCAGCGCCGACGACGAGCACGCGCTCGCCCGCCTTCACGTCCGCGCGCGAAACGCCGTGCCAGCTGATGCAGAACGGTTCGATGAGCGCGAGCGTCTTCGCTGGCAGCCCCTTGCCGTCGTAGATGCGCTCGATCGGCATCGTGATGTACTCGGCGAAGCCGCCCTCGCGCTGCACGCCCATCGTCTGGTTGTCGGTGCAGGCGTTCACGAGGCCGCGGCGGCAGGAGTAGCACGAGCCGCAGTTGAAATAGGGGTTGCATGTGACGATCATGCCAGGTTTGAGGCCTTTGTCGTTCTCGTCGATTTCGACGATTTCCGCCGCGAGCTCGTGGCCCGGGACGCGCGGATACGAGACGTAGGCGTTCGCGCCGCGGTACGAACCGAGATCGCTGCCGCAGATGCCGCCGTAGAGCATCTTAAGCAGAGCCTCGCCCGGCTTGCGCACAGGCTTGTCGATATCCTTGACGACTACCTTGCCGGGTTCCTCGATGCAAATTGCTTTCATAGTAATTCCTCCCAAACTGTTTTTGTTGAGAATACTTAAATTAAGCTTGCACACAACTTGTATATTAGTTAGATTACTGTTACAGTATATGCCCCGCGCAATAGCTTGTCAATCGCCGTCCGCGGCTTTTGTCAATATCTACAACGTAAAACCGCACAAAAGTTTTTGTAAAATATCGCGCCCGCTATGTGCGCACGACGCGGACGGGGCGCATGGGACGCGACTTCGATTTTGCTCATGCGCCGCGGCGCGCGGCGTAAGCGCGAAACGTATGAAAGCTATGCAAAAAATAGGCGGCTTCCGTCTGCTTCGCGCGTTTGGCGAAGCTTGGAAACCGCCTGTTTTTTATCTTTTGCCGGTTCGGTTATTCTTCGAGGGCGATGTAGTCGCGGACGTTGTTGAAGCAGACGTCTCTGATGATTTTGCCTATTCCGTCGTAGTCGGCGGGGGCCAGGCCCTTTTCTATCCAGCCGCCCACGAGCTCACAGAGGATGCGGCGGAAGTATTCGTGGCGCGGGAAGGAGAGGAAGGAGCGCGAGTCGGTGAGCATCCCGATGAAGCGCGAGAGGACGCCGATGTTCGCGAGCGTCTTGAGCTGCGCCGTCATGCCGTCGATGTGATCGTTGAACCACCACGCCGCGCCGAACTGCATTTTGCCGCGCGCGCTCGCGTCGTAAAAGCACCCGGCGCAGGCGGCGAGCTTGTTGTAGTCGGAGGCGTTGAGCGTGTAGAGTATCGTCTTCGGCAGCGCGTCCCGTTCCGCGAGGCGGTCGAGCAGCGCAGCGAGCGAGGCGATGGGGATTGTGTCGCTGATTGTGTCGCCGCCCGCGTCGGGGCCGGCCTCGCGCAGGAGCTTCGTGTTTATGCTGCGGACGACGCCGAAGTGCAGCTGCATCGCCATGCCGCGGCGGCTGTACTCTTCGCCGAGGAAGTCCATCATGAGCGAGCGATAGGCCGCGGCCTCGTGCGGCGTCGGACGCTCTCCGCCGAGCGCCTTGCGTATCGCCGCTTCCGCGGCCTTTTCGTCCCATACCGTGAAGTCGGGCGCGGCGAAGGCGTGGTCGGAGAGGCGGCAGCCGGCGGCGGCGAAGTAATCGATGCGCTTTTCGAGCGCGGCCTTCATGTCGTCCGCCGTGCGTATGGGCGCGCCGGCCGCTTCGGCTAGCTTCGCGGCGTATGCCGGGAAGTCGGGCGAATCGACGCCGAGCGCCTTGTCGGAGCGGAAGGACGGCAGCACCTTCGTCTCAAAGCTTTCGTCGGCCGCGAGCAGCTTGTGCCAGCGCAGGTCGTCGGCGGGGTCGTCGGTCGTGCAGAGCGCGCGGATGTTGAAGGCGGAAATCAGCGAGCGCGCGGAACCGGCGGGGCTTTGCAGCTTCGCGTTCGCGCAGTCCCAGGCGGCCTGCGCCGTTGACGCGTCGAGCAGCTCGCCGAAACCGAAGTAGCGTTTCAGCTCGAGGTGCGACCAGTGGTATATCGGGTTGCCGATGAGCCCGGGCATCACGGCGCTGTCGCCGCGCACCTTGGCGATGGTGGAGGTGGTGTCGTCCACCATATGGATGATGGGGCGCAGGCCGAGCAGCTCGCCGGCGAATGCGGCTGCCGCAGAGACACGGCCGCTCTTTTTTACAAAACGCAGCGTATACATGGAGAGCATGATCTCCATACGCGCCAGCTGGTCCTCCAGATATTCCACGACGCTTTTTACGTCCGCGCCCGCCTGCAGCTTGCGCGCGGCCTCGCATACGTGCCAGCCGTATGTCATGGAATAGGTGTGGCTGTCCACCACATGCACGTTCATCGTGCAGCCGGGGCGTTCGTCGCGCAGGCTCTCGGCGGCCATGCAGGCCGCGTTGTAGGTGTTGGAACCGGCCGAATTGATGGACACGAAGATCACATCCGTATAGCCTTCGTCGGCATACGCGCAAAACTTTTCCAAAAAGCGCAGCATCGTGATCTGCGATGTTTTGGGGATGCCTTCGGCTTTGGTGAGCATCTCGTAATATTGTTCGTTGGTGAAATCCACGCGTTCGGTATAGCTCTGCCCGTCCACCACGATGCTGAACGGGAGGATATCAATGCCGTATTTTTCTTCCAGCTCGCGTGGGATGTCGCTGGCGGAATCCGTCAAAACAGCTGTTTTACTCACTTGTTCACTTCCATTCATATCCACGCAGGCGCCCGGTGTCGAGCAGACCCGCAAAATCACGCTGGCGCAGGGCCTCGTATACGCCCACAGCCACCGTGTTTGACAAATTCAGGCTGCGTGCGTCCGGGATCATCGGAAGGCGCACGCAGGCTTCCTGGTTTTCTACCAATAATGCTTCGGGCAGGCCCGCGTCTTCGCGCCCGAACACAAGGTACGCGCCGTCGGGGTAGGCGACGTCCGTGTAGCGCTGCGGTGCCTTTGTGGTGAAATAGTAAAACGGACCTTCATTGCGGGCAAAAAAATCCGTCAGCCCTTCATAATATGTTATATCAAGCAGGTGCCAGTAGTCAAGGCCGGCACGTTTGAGCTTTTTGTCATCCACGGTAAAGCCCATGGGCCCCACAAGGTGCAGCCGCGCGCCCGTGGCCGCGCAGGTGCGGGAGATGTTGCCGGTGTTTTGGGGGATCTGCGGCTCCACCAGCACGATATTCAACGGTTTCATGGGTGAGATTGCGCTCCTTCTGTCTGGTGTTTTTACAGCGGAAAAACAGCGTCCGTACAGGGCTGTGCAGGCGTTTC
>UQVV01000085.1 GCA_900544635.1 uncultured Cloacibacillus sp.
GATTCGTCAGCGAACCGACCGAGGAACAGAGAAGGTCGAGAATCATGCCTAGCGCGTCCTCGCGCTCGATTTTTCTGCGCTCCACTATGTCTTTCAGATAAACCTCGGAAAAAAGCGACTTCAGATAATTCATCTTCGCAGCCTCGTTCGGGCGCGAAAGCACGAACGGCATACCGCCGTAAAACGCGTACTGCTCGAAGGCCTCGTCCCTGCCGCAGCCGGAGGCGGGCAGAAATTCCGAAAAACTGAGCGGGTGGACGCGGATCTCGTCGCTGCGCCCGCGGAACTCCGTAAGGATATCCGACGAAAGCATCTTCGAATTGCTGCCCGTCACGTAAACGTCGAGATTTGGCAGACTGCGCAGGTCGTTCAGCGCGTCGTAGAAGGTTATCTTCTTTCCGGCGGGATTGTACGGATTAGCCGTCTCGTCGGACATCTGTATCTCGTCGACGAAAAGATAATATTCATCCTTTTTCCCCTCCGCTATGCCGCGGACGTAGGCCGAGAGCTCGAGCGGATTGCGGAAGCGAATGTCGCGCGTCAGGTCGAGCTCGACTGAAATTATCTGTTCTTCTCGCACGCCGTGGCCGAGCAGATAATTTCTGAAAAGCCGCCGCAGAAGATAAGATTTTCCGCAGCGCCTTATGCCGGTTATGACCTTTACCTGTCCGTCCCATCGGTATGACAGGAGCTGTTCGAGATAGCCGTTGCGAAGAATCTCCTCCATGACGCGCCTCCGTAATGAATATTTACGCCCCAACAGGCTATAATGTTCAATATAATGATAGCACACAGCCGCTGAATTTTTCAGCCGCTATGGGCAAAAGAATTCATTGAAACATCGCCGCAGCTGGCGAAGCAAGCCGACAAACTAAAAACCGGGAGTGGTAAAAATGACCGAAGCCGAAAAGATAGAGAAAATCCTGCGCGCGATACGCGGCGCGCTGCTGCCGCTGACGGAGCGCATGGTCGAGCGCGGCAACCACGTATTCGGCGGCCTCGTGCTGCGCGCGGAGGACTGCTCCGTAGTCGCAGCGGGCAGCAACGACCGCGTCGAGAACCCGATATACCACGGCGAGATAGACACGCTGCGCCGCTTCTTTGCGCTCGCGGAACGCCCCGCGCCGCAGGACTGCATCTTCGTCGCAAGCCACGCGCCATGCCCGATGTGCGCCTCGGCTATCGCGTGGGCCGGCTTCCGCGAGGTCTGGATGCTCTACGGCTACGAGGCCGTCAAGGAGGGCTTCGACATGCCGGTCGACCTCATGATGTACCGCGAAATCTTCGGCGCGGAGGGCCCGCGCGCGGAGAACGCCTTCTACACGCTGCGCTGCCTACGCGACGAAGCGGCGAAATATCCCGACCGCCCAGCGCTCGCCTCGCTGCTCGCCGAAATAGACGCCGCCTACGCCGCGATGCGGGTGAAGGATTTCGAGTATCCGGGGATGCAGCGCGACGGCGCGCGCTGAAAACCAGCGCCGCTTAAATCAGTTCCTTAGTCCTCCCCGCAAGGTAAAGCGGGATGTTCGTCACAACTCCGTCCGCCGCGTAGTTGCGTTTTGAAAAGCGCAGCGCGACGGACGGAGCGCGCTCGGCGATGTAGCGCTTGAACGACGGCGCGGACTTGTCTTCCCCCGCCTTGACCTCGACCGGGACTATCTCAGTACCGTTCTGAACGAGGAAATCTATCTCAAATTTCTTATCGGCGTAATAGCGCGGTTCTGTCGGGAATTGTCCGCGAAGCTGCTGGAGCACGTAATTCTCAGTGAGCGGTCCTTTGAATTGATAATCCGATTTCAAAAGTATCGCGCCGTTGTCGACTCCGGCCATCTGCTTCAGCAGCCCCGTGTCGAATAAAAACAGCTTGAAGCTGTCCAGCTTGTCGAAGGCGGGAAGCGGATGCTCCGGCTTCGACACGTTATAAACTCGGTTAATCATTCCGGCGGATACGAGCCATTCTATCGCCTCTTCAAATTCTCTTGCCCGCGCTCCCTCGCGCACGGCTCCGTAGACGAATTTTTCATTCTGCTTCGCGAGCTGCGAGGCGATGCTTCTGAACACCATGAGGATACGCCCGCTGTTGACCTTGCCGTTGTGCTTGGAAAAGTCGTTTTCGTAAATTTCTATAAGCTCGCGCTGTATCCGCGCGATACTCGCCGGGTCTCTGTGCTCCGTCCACGACGCGGCGCACTCCGGCATTCCGCCGATGATTAGGTAGTTGTTGTAGGCGTCGAGCAGCCGCGAATGGAATATATCCTCAACGCGCCGTCCCTTCTCAATGCTTGCGTAGTATCTGTACAGCGTCTCGTCGCAGGCTTCAAGGAATTCGCCGAAGCCGAGCGGATAAAGGTCCAGCAGGTTCACCATGCCGACCGGATACGACTTCGGGCTCGCGAGCAGCGTGCCGAGCAGGCTGCCCGCCGCGACGACGTGGTACTCGTTCGCCTGCTCTTTGAAATATTTCAGAGAGTTCAGAGCGTCGGGACATTCCTGCACTTCGTCGAAGATTATGAGAGTCCGTTTCGGTACGATTTTTTGTCCCGTCAGCATTGATAGCAACTCTACGATGCGGCGCGGGTTTTTGGTGGTCTCGAAGATTGATTTCAATTCGTCCTCTTCGTCGAAGTTGAAGTAGACGAAGTTATCGTAACAGGACGCGCCGAACTCCTTCATCAGCCACGTCTTGCCGACCTGACGCGCGCCTCGCAGCACAAGCGGCTTACGCTCCGCGCTTTCCTTCCATTTTTTTAAATCCTCTATCGCGCTTCGTCTCATCCGGCCCGTCCTCCCTTCACAAAAATTATTACACATTTTTCCGGCAAAACAAGCCTATGTTTTACACATTTTTCCGGCGAAATCGCGGCTGTTTTTACACGTTTTTCCGGCTTTTCGGCGCGGGGCTTTACACATTTTTCCGAACGGCGGCTTTGGGCGCGCTGCAATCTTCCGCAAAACGATATTAAGTTATATACTTCAATGCGTGGTGTGGGAAATTTCTCACGAATTTCTCTCGGATTAGAGGTTGAAGATAGATAATGGCGGAAGAAAAATTGCTTGAGATAAAGGATCTGCACGTGACGGTCGACGGCACGGAGGTCTTGAAAGGCGTCTCGCTCTCGGTCGGCGAGGGCGAGATTCACGCGCTCTTCGGGCCGAACGGCTCGGGCAAGACGACTCTGCTGAACACCGTGATAGGATTCGCGCGCTACCACGTGACGCAGGGCTCGATATGGTTCAAGGGGCAGGACATCACGAACGCGACGATAGACGAGCGCGCGCGCCTCGGCGTCGGCATCTCGTTCCAGAGGCCGCCGACGATACGCGGCGTCACGCTGCGCTCGCTGATTTCGTTCAGCAGCCCGTCGCTGACCGACGAGGAGATAGAGCGCACGGCGGAGAGGCTCGACGCGCGCGAGTTCCTCGACCGCGAGATAAACGCGGGGCTCTCCGGCGGAGAGATGAAGCGCACGGAGATGCTTCAGATAATCCTGCAGTCGCCAGACTTCGTCTGCCTCGACGAGCCGGAGTCGGGCGTCGACCTCGAGAACATGGCGCTCATCGGCAAGGCCGCGCGCATCGCGCTGGGGCGCGACAGTTTTGACGGCGCTGGCTGCCGCTCGATAAAGAGCCGCCGCGCGGACTACAAGGCGGGGCTCGTCATCACGCACACCGGGCAGATAATGGACCATATTTTCGTCGACAAAGGCCACGTGCTGATGAACGGAGAAATAGTATGCTCGGGCAACGCCGCAGAGCTGCTCGGCGAAATACGCAGCCATGGCTACACGGAGTGCTTCCGCTGCGCCGGATGCGCGGGGAGGAGAGCGTAATGAAAGAATACAACGTTGAAGAGCATCTCGACGATTTCCGCGCCGACGCGCCGGAGCACAAGGAGGTCAAAAACCTAGCCGAGCTTCCCGCCGAGGACCGCGAGCGCATGCTGCGCGCCGGCATCGACGGCGGCGAGAAGGCGGCGGGGACGATAGTCCACTCCGACCACGACACGGTCTTCTGCAACGCGAACCTCAAGGGCGTGCAGGTCATGCCCGTCTCCTACGCGCAGTTCAAGTACGGCCTCGAGGAATACAGCTGGAAGCTCATCGAGAAGGACCGCGACATATTCACCGAGCGCACGGCCGGCGCGAAGGAGGGCGGCTACTTCATCCGCGCAGAAAAGGGCGCGAAGGCCGAATATCCCGTCCAGGCCTGCACATACATCGAAACGGACGCGCTCGCGCAGGGCGTCCACAACATCGTCATCGCAGAGGAAGGCTCCGAGCTGAGCATAATTTCCGGCTGCGCCTCCGGGCCGCACGTCCGCTCCGGCCTCCACGTCGGAATCTCGGAAATCTACGTCAAGAAGGGCGCGACGCTGACCTTCACGATGGTCCACGACTGGGCCGAAGAGATGGCCGTCCGTCCGCGCACCGTCGTAGTCGTCGAAGAGGGCGGAAAATACATATCCAACTACATCTGCCTGAAGCCCGCGAAGGACCTTCAGACCTACCCGACCGTCTACCTCAACGGCGACCGCTCCGTCGCGACCTTCAACACCGTCCTCATGGCGGGCGAAGGCTCGAAGATGGACACGGGCTCGCGCGTCTACCTGCGCGGGCGCGGCAGCCGCGCCGAGATAATCTCGCGCACCGTCTCCACGGGCGGCGAGATATACGCGAGAGGCCACCTCATCGGCGAGGCAGAGGGCGTCAAGGCGCATCTTGAATGCAACGGCCTGCTGCTCTCCGACAAGGGCAAAATCCACGCGATACCGGAGCTCGAGGCGCGCCACAAAGACTTGGAAATGTCGCACGAAGCCGCCGTCGGCAAGATAAACCAGGAAGAGACGGAATACCTCATGGCGCGCGGCCTCAGCGAAGCAGAGGCGCAGTCGCTCATCATCAAGGGCTTCCTCTCGCTCGACATCCTGGGCCTGCCGGAATCGCTGCGCCGCGACGTTGACAAAATGGTGGAGGAATCCGCGGGCGCGATGTAGCGCGGCGGCGGAAACTCCACGGACGACGCAGAATTCAATCCCCTTCGCGCGCGGAGGGGATTTTTTCGCGCCGCCGCGCATCCCCGTTGCGGCGCGCGCGGCGCAATGCTACCATAAAGACGGAACGGAGTGAGAACGAATGAGACAATGCATGGACGCGGAGAACCTTCACAGAAGGCTCAATAAAATCATAGGCCAGGTAAAAGCCATCGACAGGATGGTGGATGAGGACATCCCGTGCGAGGATGTGCTCGCGCAGATAAACGCGGCGAAGTCCGCGCTCCACCGCGTCGGGCAGATAGTCCTCGAGGGGCACATCAACCACTGCGTACGCGACGGCATAGAGCACGGTGACGCGGACAAGACGATAAAGAGCTTCACGAAGGCGGTCGAACGCTTCGCGAACATGAGGTAGGACGAAAAAAGCGGCTTCGCGCAAGGAGCCGCTTTCGCGCATTCCGGCGCACCGCTCCGCAACGCTTCGGCTCGGCGCGCGAGATGGGAGGCTTACGGAAAATGAGGAAAATATTCGCGGTTTCGGCGGCGGTTCTCTGCGCGGCGGCGCTCTCCGCGGCCTGCGCCTTCGCCGGGAACGTCACGCCCGACGGATACTGTAACGGCATAAAGCTCTGCGGCCGCGTCAAGGTAGTCGAGCACTTCCCCGACCTCAGAGTGCAGGTAGTGGGCAGCTTCCCCGACCTCCGCGTGAAAAAGGTATCGCACTTCCCCGACGCGATAGGCGAATGGCAGTTCGTCGAACACGGCGAGGACTTCACCGTGCAGTTCGTGGACCACTTTCCCGATTTGACGATAGAGTACGTAGACGCGTTCCCGGGCGTGGATTAAGGTTGCGCGCGCTCGGAAGCGCGAAAAGGTATGCACATCGGAGATACGAGAATCGTGAACGATAAAGTAAAAATCCTCTGCCCCTACTGTTTTGGAGAATGAGATTAACCCGTCACAGGCCATATGCGCCGTGTGCTACGCCAAAGAGGATGAATTGGAGCGAGACCATTGGAACAGATTGCGGGAACGCAATAATGCCGATGAAATTCAAATGTATACCTTAGCCCAAAAGGTCGACGAAGCGTTCCAGGTTCCGGAACATGAAGCATACGTGTGCAGGGAGAAACACGATATAGGCAGGGCGGAGGCTTTTGAACGGGAAATGGACGCCTTTCACCGGCGGCGCATCCTTTGTATGTTGGAAATCTTTTCCAATATTGATTGCAGCGTCCTTTTCCAGCGTCACATTGAGCTGGGGCATTATTGGAAGAGTGTGCGGGATTATGCCAGGCTGCGCATTACAGCCGAACAGCTCGGAGAGAGCAGCGACTATCTGCGGTCACAGATTATGTGGAAGTCCCTGTCCAGCCGGCAGATATCCTTGGGAGCGGAGCTGCTGAGCTTCTGGCGCGGCGAAGACGTACTCGATTGGAGTTATTCCCAATATTTTGAAATCACGGCAGGTAATCTCAAGCCGTTTATTGCTATGACTCTGTTCACAGAAATTCTGTGCAGACATTTTTCGGATGTGATGTCGAGGCCGGTCAAACGGCTGACAGATAAGAAATAATATTTATTACGGCGCTTTAACTTTGCATGATACGCAGCACAATTCGTTACCCCGCGCTGCAGTTAAATAAACATAAAACGCGTGCGGCCGGGTATCGCCCGGCCGCACGTTGTCGTCCGTTTATTCCGTTTCGACGCCGGCCGCTAGTTCTGCTCTGCGGCGTAGTTTATTATCCAGTCGTAGACTTTTTCGCCGAGGGAATGCTGCGGGATGTCGCGCCAGTGCTTTTCGGAGAATTCGCGGCTCTGGCTGCCCGTCTCGTCTATGCCGTAGACGGAGCGCGCGGAGAGGAACTGGTCCTGCTTCGCGTCCTTGTTGTAGGCGAAGGTGAGGAAGAGGCAGTGGGCGTCGACGCCGCTGCGCTCTTTGAATTTGTCGCGCGCTTCCTTCGTGCGGATGTCGACCTTCGTGTTCGCGATTATGTAGCTTCCTTCGTCGACTATCGAGTCGGTGTCGATGTATATGACGTTCGTGCCGCTGCGGTCCATTTCGACGTAGTTTTCCGCGAAGGCGGCGGCTGAGGCGCAGAGGATTATCGCAAGCGCGGCGCAGAGCTTAAACATTTTTCCCATTTCTCGTTCCTCCCTAGTCTATCACTTCGTTGATGACGTATCCGAGCACGGCTCCGGTGAGAGCGCCCTTCACGAAATCGTCATCGTCGTCGTCATCTTCATAGTAGTATCCGCCGTCGTAGTGGTGCGGCGCGGGCTTGCCTGGCTTCTGCGGGCCCGGTTTCTGAGGCGCGGGCTGGTGCTGTCCCGGTCTCTGATCGCGCGGCGGCTGTCCCGGGGCGGCGCAGGCGGCGGTCGCTCCGGCCACCATAGCCGCGGCGGTCAGGAGGGCCGCGGCGCGGCTCGTCTTTCTAAAGAAATCTCCAAACATCTGTATCACTCCGTTCGCCCCTCGCGGGGCAGTAAGGTTTTTCGCCGGCT
>UQVV01000086.1 GCA_900544635.1 uncultured Cloacibacillus sp.
CCGTTGAGGTAACGGCCCGGGGAGGCGATGAAATCGTCCCACGCAGCGAGCGGGTGGAACTCCTCGTGCTCTTCGTCGAGATACCAGAGCCGTTTGTCTTTCGGGCTCCACAGCAGCATATAGCCGTCGTAATTGTCGAGCCGCGTCATGATTGAGAGCAGCTTCCGCCGTTTCCAGACGGTCTCCTGAACGTCCATATAGGAGTAAAGCTCCGCCCATTTCGTCAGTTCGTACTCCGGGAACTCAAGGCGCAGAGGCCCAGTTTTCAGGTATTCCGTCATAGCCGCGGGCAGCTTGTAGGGCTTGAGCCGGCGCGCCTTTTCCTGTTCGTTGTGCCAGTCCTCCGGTTCGAGCGCCCTGACGTAGTCCGCCATTTCCTGATTCTTGCTCTGCACCGCCAATGTGTACGGGCGGTCGCCGTATTTATCCGCTATGGCGACGTCAGCGCCGCGTTCGACGAGAAAGCGCACCATCTCTAAATCCCCGCGGCGCGCCGCCTCCGTGACGGGCGTCGAAGCATAGGGGAACACCATGTCCGGCTTGTGATAGTTTATATCCGCGCCGTTGTCGAGCAGATATTCCGCCAGCATCCGGTTCCCGGAGGAGGCCACAGCGCGCAGCGGTTCGCCGCCGAATTTTTCCAGATTCATGCCGAGCCTGTCGAGCAACGGAAGAATATCCGCGCTGCGGTAATTTTCCAGATGTAAGAAAAGCCGCGACACGGAGTCCTGCTTCGCGCTGATTCCCGCCCCCGCGTCTATCAGGAAGGCGAACATCGAAAGCGACGCCTGTCCGCCGTACAGCGCGCCGCGCAGCGAGGCGTAGAGCAGCTCGTCGCCGCAGCGCAAAACATCCGCCCCGCGGCTAATCAGCAGCTCCGCCATATCCTGCCGCTGTTCGAGGACGGCCAGCTCAAGCGGCGCGGCCTCGCCTTCGCGTTCCATATTTCCGCATTGCCACAGATAGCGCTGCGGCTCGTCCGGCGCGTGGCCCGCGTCAAGCAGAGCGCGCAGCGCATCTATATCTCCGTCTTTTATAGCCGCCATGACCGGCGGCAGCTTTGTGTAGACGACACCGCACATTCCGTTATCCTCCCGCTACTTCCACAGCCCAGCGAGCATCGTCGCGGCGCAGTATGCGAGCATCAGCGCCATCGCTATGTTGAAGGGTTTTCTGTATTTGCTGAAGAAGAGCTCGAAGACCGCGCCGAAGCAGGCCCAGCAGAGAGTTCCCGCGAAGCCCATGAAGGAGAGGAAGAGCACGAAGCCTGCGACGTCCACCGGGTCGCGGTAGTGCGGCAGGATGAAGGAGGACATCGCGGTGATGCCGTAGAGTATCGCCTTGACGTTGACGAACTGGAGCGCCGTGCCCGCGGCGAAGCTGTTGGCGAAGTCGCCCGTCTGCGCTTCGCGCGGCTTCGAGCGCAGCACCGCGGCGGCGAGCCACAGGATGTATGCCGCGCCCGCGCAGAGCATGAAGGGCTCTATCGTCGGTATCAGCTCGTATAGCAGCGAGCTGAAGAGCGCGCAGGCCGACATGACGCAGAGGTTGCCCGCGAGGACGCCGAAGTTGAAGGGCAGCGACGGCATGAAGCCGTAACGCACGGCGTTGCTCATCGACATGATGTTGTTCGGCCCGGGCGTAATCGTCGATAGTATGACGTATGAGAAGAACGCTGCGAGGTTCACCGCGCGCGCCGTCCTTTATGCTTCCGGCGCGCCCTCGCCGGCGCAGAGGCGACGCAGCAGCTCGTGGCGCAGGCTGCGGTCGCTGACGGTGATTTCGTCGGCTTTTGCGGCCTCCATAGCGGCGAGGATTATGCAGGCCCCGCCGAGGATTATGTCCGCGCGCTTCGGCGACAGGCCGGGAATCGCGCGCCGCTCCTCCGCCGTGGACTGCGCGTAGAGCGCGACCTGGCGCATGACCTCGGCTTTTGTGAGCGCGGAGCCGTGGATTTTGGAACGGTCGTACTCCGCCATTCCGGCGGCGACGGCCGCCATCGCCGTGACGTTGCCGCCCGCGCCGATGACGCGCCCGGCCTCGCGCCCGACGCCCGCTTCGGCGAATTTTTTAATCAGCGACGCCGTGACGGAGCAGACTGTCTGCGGGTTCGCCGGGGATTTCGCGAAATATTCGTCGGTGAGCGTCACGGCTCCGGCCTCGACGCTCAGCGCTTCGAGCCGCGCGCCGTCGCGCAGGAATACAAATTCCGTGCTTCCGCCGCCGGTGTCGAAAATTGTGACGAAGCCCTCGTCCGCGCCGCCGATGCTGCGTATCGCGGCGAGGCTCGAAAGCTCGGCCTCCGCCTCGCCGGGCAGCACCGTGACGCCTAGGCCGCAGAGCTCGCGCACGCGCGAGGAGAAGTTCGCCGCGTTCCCGGCGCGGCGCAGCGCCATCGTCCCGACGCATAAAATTTCGTCCGCGCCCTCCGCGCGCGCGAAGTCCGCGAATTTCGCGACGGCCTGCGCGGTCCGCTCCATAGCCTCCGCGCCGAGCGCGCCGCTCGCGCGCATCCCCTCGCCGAGCTTCGTGATGACGTTCATGTCGCAGATCATCTTCGCGCCGCCGTCCGGCGCCGCTTCCCCGAGCGTGAGTTTCACGGAATTCGTCCCTATATCTATAACGGCCTTTTTCATTGTATAAATTCCACCCTTCGGCGCTATTATAGCAAAGCGCGCGGCCTCCGCGCCGCGGGCGCAAAATCAAAGAGGCGGCGCGAGGCCGCCCCTTTCATTCTTGATTGCGGATTTTTCCGCGCTATGCCGCGGCGGGCGTGGCTTTGTTCTTGCGCCCCATCTTTACGATGAATATCCAGAATATTATGACGCCCGCTGCTCCGGCGGTCGTTATCACGGGGTTCGGGTGGAGCCCCATGCAGCCGAAGACGACGAAGAGCGCGCGCTCCCACGGCGCGAGCAGGCGGTTGAGGTAGCCCTCCATCGCGAAGCCGAAGCCGAAGCATGCGGCTATGCAGGCGACTATGCCGTAGATGTTGCCTATCAGGTCGCTCTGGAGCAGGATGCCGGGGTCGTAGCAGAAGGCGAAGGGCGTTACGAAGGCGAGGAAGCCGAGGCGGCAGGCGGTGAAGCCCGTGCGGTTCGGGTTCGAGCCCGCTATCGAGGCGGCGGCGTAGGCCGCGAGCGCGACTGGCGGCGTGATGTTGGAAATTATCGCGTAGTAGAAGACGAAGAGGTGCGCCGCGAGGGGCTCGAAGCCGAGCTTCGTGAGCACCGGAACGCCGAGCGCCGAGGCGAGGATGTAGGCTCCGGTCGTCGGGAGGCCCATTCCGAGGATGAGCGAAACTATCATGACGAGCGCGAGCGCGAGGAGCGGGATGCCGTGCGTGAGCGCGAG
The DNA here is from genome assembly GCA_900544635.1 of uncultured Cloacibacillus sp. Classification (GTDB taxonomy): domain Bacteria; phylum Synergistota; class Synergistia; order Synergistales; family Synergistaceae; genus Caccocola; species Caccocola faecigallinarum. The sequence continues at coordinate 3,355 of UQVV01000086.1, forward strand.
GACGACGCCGACGAGCTTGACGCCGACGCCGGTCAGCGAGACGGAGGCGAGGACGATGCCCGCCGTTGCGCAGGCGACGCAGACGAGCGTGATGCTCTTGACGCCGCTGTAGATGGAGTCGATTATCGCCTTCGGCCCCATGCGGTTCTCGGGCTGCGGAAGGGAGACGAGCCACGAGAGGAAGGCGCCTATCGCGGCGGCGCGCATCGGCGTCATGCCCATGAAGAGGAAGGCGACGAGGCCGACTATCGGTATGAAGAGATAGACTTTTTTGAGAACCTCGCGCTTGTCGGGAAGGTCTTCCTTCGAGAGCCCCCGGAGGCCGTTCTTCATCGCTTCGAGGCGGATCATGAAGAATACCGCCGCGTAGTAGAGCAGCGCTGGGACGAGCGCCGCGATGATTATGTCGGTGAAGGGCAGGCCGAGGAAGGAGGCCATGAGGAACGCGCCCGCGCCCATGACCGGCGGCATTATCTGCCCGCCGGAGCTGGCGACCGCTTCGACCGCGCCCGCGAAGTGCGGCGCGTAGCCTATCTTCTTCATGAGCGGAATCGTAAAGGTTCCCGTGCCGTAGACGTTCGCGACCGCGGAGCCGGAGATCGAGCCGAAGAGGCAGGAGCTCATGACGGCGATGTTCGCGGGGCCGCCGGGGGCTGTGCCGGTGAAGGCCTGCGCCACGTCCATGAAGAACGGCCCCGTGCCGCATTTTTCAAGGAATCCGCCGAAGATGAGGAACGAGGCGACGAGCGTCGCGGAGACGCCGAGCGGCATCGAGAATATGCCTTCGTCGGTGAGGTATATCTGCTCCACAACCTCGTGCATCGTGAACGAAAGCCCCTTGAGGTCGCCCGGGAGCATCTGCCCGCAGTACATGTAGGCCGCGAAGAGGAAGGCGATGAGCGTCAGCGGTATTCCGACGACGCGGCGCGTCCCCTCGAGCAGCAGCACGAAGAGCAGGATTCCGCAGATAAACTGCGCCTGCGTGACGGGGTCTACCTGTATGACGCGCATGACGATGTCGTCGTAGTTGAGTACGACGTAGAGCGACGGTATCGCCGATATCGCGCCGAGTATCCAGTCATATATAGGCACGCGGTCCTTCGGCGCGCCCTTGTACATCGGGAAAAGGAAAAAGGCCGTCGGAAGCACGAGGCCGAGATGGATGTTCTTCTGCAAATATGATTCGTAAGCTCCGAATACGGAGGTGTAAAGGTGGAACAGTCCGATGATGACGAAATAGACGTAGATGAATTTGTAGCTTAAGCCGCTTAGTTTTCTCATTTTTTTAACACTCTCCTGCTCTGTCCGCATGGGACAGGCCGTGGATTTTTATGCGCAGGGGGTTGTCGGACGTGCAGAGATTGAAATTTCGGGAAAGCGCGGCGGAGGCAGGCTCCGCCGCGGAATTACGGCTGAATCGGTTACTTGGACTGGGCGCGCAGCTCTTCCCAGTATTTCTTCGCTCCGGCCTGCATCGGCACGCCGTCGGGAATCGCTATCTGCGGGTTGAGCTCGTCTATGTCCTTGACGGCCTGCGCGAGCTCGGTCTTGTGCTCCCACATCGACTTGCAGAGCTCGTAGGCGAGCGTGTCGGGGAGGTTGTCGCGGACGACTATGCAGGTGTAGTCTCCGACGGTCTTGACGGGCTTCGTGACGCTCTTGTAGATGCCCGGCTCTATCGTGAAGGTGACGGTTCCGTAGGCCGCCGCGAGCGCGTCGAGCGCGGGCTGGTCGACGTCGAGGCAGACGATGTCGGTGTTGCTCTCGATGTTCATTACGATGGAGGCTATCTTACCGACGGAGAATACGAAGAGGTCGAGGTGTCCGTCGGCCATGAGGTCCGCGCCGCCCTCGTAGGAGGCGAACTCGATGGAGCAGCCCATCTCCTTGAGCGCGTCGTAGTTCGTGTTGTAGCCCTTCGCGAGCAGCGACTTAAAGACGAATTCCGAGCCGGTGCCGGGCTTCAGCGTCGCCATCCTGGTCGGGATCTTCTTCGTGATGATGTCGCCGAAGGTCTTTATCTGGTGCTTCTCCGCGAAGCTCTTGTTCATTACGAAATAGGTGTACTGGGTGTAGAGGTTGGCGAGGATGGTGGCGTTTTTCGTCGCGCGTCCCTCGAAGTCCTGCTCGCCCTTGATGGCGGCTCCGAGTATCGAGGTGTTGGAGAAGCCGAAGTCTCCGCGTCCGCGGTCGCAGTTGATGATGTTCGAGACGCCGCCGCCGGAGCTGCTGGTGACGGAGATAGTGTTCTTCGACCACATATCGGAGAGCGTGCTGCCGAGGGCGAACCAGTTTCCGCCGGGAGGTCCTGCGGAGAACTTGAGCTGCTCGGGCCAGCCTTCCTTAGAGGCGGCGTCGGCGAATGCCGGGGCGGCCGCGAAAGCGAACAGGGAAACCAATAACAGTAAAAATGCAAATTTTCTCACAACTATCACCGTTCTTTCTGATATTTTTGACCTTTCGGTCATTTTTTAATGATGTAACCCCTGCCTCAAAAAATATATCACATCGCTTTAATAAAGTAAATAATACGTAAAATCACAAATCTTAATATGTTAAAAATATCGTTTTCTTTTTATTCTATTGCAGTTGTGTTTTTATCAGCGTATTTTACGCCGTTATTGCTAAGTATTTTTACCTATACGAAATAAAAATCGCTTGTACATTATAGCGAAGCGGATTTTTTGCGGCATTATGTCAGCAAAAAATTTTTATAACTTTGTTATCCGTCACAATGATATTCATAAGCGTATATATATTTCCAATCGTTCGCTTATTAGCACCGATGTTCTGTATAATGACGCGGCGCAAGAACGTCTGTATAAAAATATAACGCTATTTATTTCAATTTTGCTTTGAATTTTTATTCACTGCTTATTCCAGCGTCTCGCGCCGCGGCGCAAGCGGCCGCGCAGGCGCGAAGCTCTGCGCGCGGGTGATATAATAATCCGGTAAACGACAGGACGGGGAGCGGAGCAGGAAATGCCGCGCGAATTTCGCGATTATATAGAAATCACCAACGCTTACGAAAACAATCTGAAAAACATATCGGTGCGGATACCGAAGAAGGCCGTGACGGTCTTCACCGGCGTCTCGGGCTCGGGCAAGTCGTCGCTCTGCCTCGACACGATAGCGGCCGAGTCGCGGCGCGAGCTGAACGAGACATTCCCGAGCTTCGTGCAGCAGTTTCTGCCGAAGTACGGGCGGCCCGAGGTCGAGCGCATCGCGAACCTTCCCGTCACGATAGTGATAGACCAGAAGAAGCCCGCCGCGAACACGCGCTCGACGGTCGGCACCTACACGGACATCTACTCGATTCTGCGGTTGCTCTTCTCGCGCGTCGGGCGGCCCTTCATCGGCTACTCCGACACATTCTCCTTCAACCACCCCGCCGGAAAATGCCCGAGATGCGACGGCCTCGGCGAGGTGACGGAGCTCGACATCCACAAGCTTGTGGACTTCGACAAGAGCCTCAACGACGAGGACACGATACATTTCCCGACCTTCGGACGCGGCCTCTGGCGCTGGAAGCGCTACGCCTACAGCGGACTTTTCGACCTCGACAAGAAAATCAAAGACTACAGCCCCGAGGAGCTGGAGCTCTTCCTCCACTCGCCGCAGATACGGCTCAAGAACCCGCCGTCGAACTGGCCCAAGAGCGCGAAGTTCGAGGGGATTTTCCCGCGCATGTACCGCAGCATCATAAATACGAAGGAGGGCGCGCGCTTCAAGCACATCCTCGACAATATGGTGACGACCTTCACCTGTCCCGACTGCGGCGGCTCGCGCGTCAACGAGCGTGTGCGCAGCTGCCTCATCAACGGCAGGAACATCGCGGACGTTACGGCGATGCCGGTGCCCGAGGCGCTCGAGTTCGTAAATTCGATAACGGACCCGATGGCGGCGGACATCAAGCGCGAACTCGGGCGGCGGCTCGGCGCGCTGATACAGATAGGGCTCGGCTACCTTTCACTCTCGCGCGGCACGGGGACGCTCTCGGGCGGCGAGGCGCAGCGCATCAAGATAGCGAAGTACATCAACTCGGCGCTCACGGACATGGCCTACGTCCTCGACGAGCCAAGCGTCGGCCTGCACGCTAAGGACATCGACCTGCTCAAGAAGTCCCTGCGCGCGCTGCGCGACCACG
>UQVV01000087.1 GCA_900544635.1 uncultured Cloacibacillus sp.
GTTGAGCGCGCCTAAATCTGGATAGCGGAACAGAAGGCCGTGGACGAGCGTGCCGCTCCAGTGGCCCGGCGCGGGGTGGACGACGAGCCCCGCGGGCTTGTCCACGACTATTACATCCTCGTCGTCGTAGACCACCTCGAAAGGCACGTCCTGCGGTTCGAGGTCCAGCGTCTCCGCGGGCGGTACGACGACGCCGAGCGCGTCTCCCTCAGCGACCTTGACCGAGGGCTTTATGCGCCGCTCCGGCGTCAGCTTCGCGTTGCCCTCTTTGATGAGCTTCTGCGCGTAGCCGCGGCTGATGCCCATGAGGCGGGAGAGCGCGAAATCGAGCCTGTGGCCGTCGAGCTCCGCGCCTATCGCAAATTCCTGAAAAGAAGAGGGAGCGGACTCGCGCCCCTCCCCCTCTTCCTCAAGGCAGTTGTTTATTGAAAGTTCTTCGTTATTTTCCGACGACATCGGCGCAGCGGTCGCAGATACCCTTTTCAGCGACTTCGTGGCGGTGCTTCCAGCAGCGCGGGCATTTTTCGTCTTTCGACTTGCTGACGCCGACGGTTAGCCCCGTCGTCTCGTCTTCATAGACGTTCTCCGCGCCGGAAATTTCGTCGACGACATGGCAGCCCGATACTATGAGGATGTTCTCCCACGTCTCGTCGCTTATCCTGCCCGCGAGCGGCTTGTAGTAGTCGCTGAGCTTCACCTGCACGCTGGCGTCAAGCGGATGTCCGATGATGCCCTTGCCGCGCGCCGCCTCAAGGCCGCGCAGCACGCCCTGGCGCGCCATGAGCAGAAGGTCCCACTCCTCCTCAACGGCGGGGTCGATACCCTCTGCGAGCGGCTCGGGCCAGTCGGCGAGCAGGACGCTCTTCGCAAGCGTCGGGTCCATCTCGCGCATCTTCTGCCAAATCTCTTCCGCAGTGAACGAAAGGACGGGCGACATCATCTGCGTGATGGTCTCGAGCACCTGCCACATGACGGTGCGTATCGAGCGGCGGCTCTTCGCGTGCTCCGCGTCGGCGTAGAGCTTGTCCTTGCTCACGTCGATATAGAACGACGACAGCTCGTTGTCGCAGAACTGGTGGATAAGCGTCATCGGCTGATGGAACTCGTAATCGTCGAATCCAGCCGTCACGCGCGAACGCAGGCGCTCGAGCTTGAGCAGTATGTACTGGTCGACCGGCGCGAGCTCGTCGTGCGGCAGCATGTCCTCGGCGGGATTGAAGCCCGCGAGGTTCGCGAGCAGGAAGCGCGCCGTGTTGCGGATTCTGCGGTAGGATTCTATAAGGTTGCGGAATATCTCTTCCGAGATGCGCACGTCGCCGCGGTAGTCGGACGAGGCGACCCAGAGGCGCAGAATGTCCGCGCCGTTCTTTTCGATAATCTTTTCCGGCTTCATGACGTTGCCGAGGGACTTCGACATCTTCTGTCCGTCGGGACCCATGATGAACCCGTGCGTCAGGACCATCCTGTAGGGGGCCGTGCCGCGCGTCGCGACGCTGTTTAAGAGCGACGTCTGGAACCATCCGCGGTGCTGGTCGCTGCCCTCGAGGTAGAGGTCGGCGGGCCAGCTGAGGTCCTCCCAGTTGTCAAGGACGGCGGAGTGGCTCGTGCCGGAGTCGAACCACACGTCCATGATGTCGGAGTCCTTGCGCAGGTGCTTGCTTCCGCACTTCGGGCATACCGCAAGGTCGCCGACGAGCTCTTCGGGCGTCATCGTCCACCAGCAGTCGCTGCCGTGCTCGCGCACCTTCTCCGCTACGCGGCGCACGCGGTCGCCCGTGAGGATGACCTCGCCGCAGTCCTCGCAGTAGAAGGCCGGTATCGGAACGCCCCACGTGCGCTGGCGGCTGATGCACCAGTCGGAGCGGTCGCGGACCATGTTCGTGATGCGGTCCTTGCCCCAGTCGGGAATCCATTTAACCTCGTCGATGCACTTGAGCGCCTGGTCGCGGAATTCCGAGACGGCGACGAACCACTGGTCGGTGGCGCGGAAGATGACCGGCTTCTTGCAGCGCCAGCAGTGCGGGTATGAGTGCGTGATTTTCAGTTTTCCGAGCAGGCGGCGCGATTCTTCGAGAAGCTCGAATACCTTCTTCTCGCCCTCTGCGAGCGACATGCCGCCGAAAATCGGAGTGTCGGCGTAATAATGTCCCGTCGGGTCTACGGGGTTGTAGACCTCTATGCCGTAGCGGACGCCCGTCTCATAGTCGTCGCTTCCGTGGCCCGGGGCGGTGTGGACGCATCCGGTACCGGAGTCGAGCGTGACGTAGTCGGCGAGCACGAACGGAACGGCTCTGTCGTAGAACGGGTGCTTCGCGAGCGAAAGCTCAAGCTGCTGTCCTTTACAGACGAGGATGGGCTCGCCGAGCTCAAGCCCCGTCGCCTTCTCCACCTCGGCCTTGAGACCGACTGCGATGAGATAGACCTTGCCGCCGCACTCGTAGAAGCCGTAATCGTAGCGCGGATGCACTGCGACCGCCATCGACGCGGGAAGCGTCCAGGGCGTCGTCGTCCAGATTATGACGTTGACGTCCTTTCCGGCGAGCTCGGGGAAGACCTTCGCGGCGTCGGTGTACTCGTAAGCGACGAAGATAGAGGGCGAAGTCTCGTCTCCGTACTCGATTTCCGCCGCGGCGAGCGCCGTCTGGCAGTCGGTGCACCAGTAGATCGCCTTGCGTCCCTTGTAGACGAGCCCCTTGTCCACCATTTCGGCGAGGCCTTCGAGCTCCGTCGCCTCGAACGCCGGGACGAGCGTCATGTACGGATGCTCCCAGTCGCCGATGACGCCGAGGCGCTTAAACTGCCCCGTCTGTACATCGGCGAACGAACGCGCGTAGGCGGCGCACTTCTGGCGCAGCTCGACGGGCGAGATTTCGTCCTTGCCGACGTTCAGCTCCTTGAGAACCTTGAGCTCGATGGGGAGCCCGTGCGTGTCGTAGCCCGGGACGTATGGCGTGAAGTACCCGCGCTGCCATTTATACTTAACTATGAAGTCCTTGAGAATCTTGTTCGTCGCGGTTCCGATATGGATGCTCGCGTTCGCGTAGGGCGGCCCGTCGTGAAGGATGAAAGAGGGCTTGTCCTTGTTCTTTTTCTTCAGCTCGCCGTAAACGTCGATGTCGTACCAGAATTTCAGAAATTCCGGCTCCCTCTGCGACAGATTCGCGCGCATCGGGAAATCCGTCTTGGGCAGGAACAGCGTGTCCTTATAGTCGTTCGCCATAAAAAAACCTCCGTCTAAAGAGAATGGAATCCGCGGCGGGACTCCACAATATACAACTTTGTTATTATAGCGAAACGCGGACAAATATACAAACGCGGCGGCGGGCGGCGCGCTTATTTTTTCCGCGGCGGCAAATATACCCATCGGACGCGCGCCGGCCTTTGCTATAATTAGCGCGTGGCTTTGGCTTCGGAGGTGCGGACGTTGGAGCAATGGAAAAACGGCAATCTATTCAATAAGACGCTCTACTCGCTGAACGGGCTGCGCGTTTCGTTCATGACGGAGAAGGCCGTGCGCAACGAATTTCTCGCGACGGCGGGCTTCGTCGCGCTCGCGCTGTTTTGCGGCTGCGATTTCGACGACGTGTTTCTCGTGTTCCTCGCGTCGCTCGCCCCCATCGTCGTCGAGCTTATCAACACGGCGGTCGAGCGCCGCATAGACACGAATGACGGCCCGGCCTTCCGCGAGGACGTGCGCATACAGAAGGACACGCTCTCCGCCGCAGTCTTCCTCAGCCTTTTCATAGCCTACGGCCTCTGTCTGAAAATCATATTTTTTTAAGCGGCCGGCGTTATTGAAGCGCGGATAAAAATATGCCGCTCCGGATATTTTCGCCCGGAACGGCCTGTTTTTGCTTTGCCTGAGGAACCGTACATATGTGCTTCGCTATACGGTCTTCCCCTCTTTGATATACCGCCAGAGCGTTTCGCGGTCTACGGATATAAATTCGCCGGCTGGCAGAGTTTTGAGCGTCAGTTTGCCTATTTTGCGGCGCAGCAGACGGCGCACGTCGTTGCCAAGCGCGCGCGCCATGAGGCGGATTTCGCGCTTTATCCCCTCGCCCAGGACGACCTCGAACCAGCACTGCATAGGATTGCGCGCGAGGCGGCGCACCGAGAGCGGCTTGAGGAACGTACCCTCCGCATCGACGCCCTTCGTCCACTGTATCAGCGTAGGCTCGTCCATCGGGCGGCGAAGCTCCACCTCGTAGGTCTTCGTGAAGCCGTTGCGCGGATGTATCAGCTCCTGCGAGAACATTCCGTCGTTCGTCAGGATTATCAGCCCTTCGCTGTCGCGGTCGAGCCGCCCTACGGGAAAGAGGCGCAGGCGGTCCATAGACGGCGGCAGAATGTCTATGACGGTGCGCTCGCGCGAGTCCTCGACCGCGGATAGCACGCCCTTCGGCTTGTTGAAGATGAGGTACGTCGGTTCCACCGGAGAGAGCTCGCGTCCGTCGAGCTCCACGACGTCGCCGGGCGCGACCTGCCGCCCGGGCTCCGTCACCGTCTCGCCGTTTATGCGCACGCGCCCCGCCGTTATAAATTCCTCGACCTTGCGCCGCGCGCCCACGCCGCACATCGCGAGGTATCTGTTGAGCCGTATCGTTCCCTCACTCATCGCCGTTCGTCTCCTCCGTCGTTCCTTCTTCCGGCGCGCCGTTTTCCGGCTCCGCCTCGTCCGTCCCGTCGTCCTCGTACTCTCCGCGAAGCTCTTCAAGCGTCGGGAGCGCGCTTATGCTAGAAAGGCCGAATATTTCGAGAAATTTGTTCGTCGTGCGGTAGCGGCGCATGGATTTTTTGCGGCTGTCGCTGCGCGGCCTGTCTATGAGGCCGTTTTTCAGCAGCGTCTCGACGACGCGGTCGCAGCGCACGGAGCGGATTTCCTCTATCTCCGACATCGTTATCGGCTGATTGTAGGCGATGACGGAAAGCGTTTCGAGCGCCGCGCGCGACAGCCTGATGCGCTGCGTCGAAAGGAAGGCCGCGAAGCTTTCGACCGTGTCCGCCAGGTCGGGCGCGGTCGCCATCTGCCAGCCGCCGCCCAGATGCAGCAGCGTTATGCCGCGTCCCTTCGCGTACTGCGCGCGCAGCGTCTTTATCGCGGCTTCGGCGCGTTCCGCGGAAATTCCGAGATGCGCCGCTATCGTCTCCGCCGCCACCGGCTGCGGCGAGACGAAAAGCAACGCCTCCACCTGCCGCTCTATCAGCCCGAGCGAGTAATTTTCATCAACAGGCGGCAATTTCAACACCTCCGAGCGTCTCCGGCTGGATTATATGGACCATGCCGAGGCGCGAAAGCTCGAGCAGCGCAAGCAGCGTCACGATAAGCGTCTTTTTGCTGCGCTCTGCGAGCAGCTCGCCGAGCGGCAGCCTGCGCCCCGCGACTATGCGCATAAGCTCGTCCATGCGTTCTTCTATCTGGCGTTCCTCGGGGACAGCGTCCGGGATTTCGTCCCAGAGCATCGTATCCTCGTCGTACTGCGCCGCGGCGCGGCTTTCTTCGATGCGCGCCTCCAGCTCCCACCATTTAGAGGCGAGCATCTCAAGGTCGCCTATGTCATAATAATAGTTATCCTCTTCGTCCGTCACGCGCAGGAAGCAGCGCTCGCGCTCCTCCTTCGCGGCCGCGAGCCAGCGCGCCGCCGCCCTGTACGGACGGTAGCGGTTCATGATGAACGCAAGCTCTTCCTCCGATACGAAATCGTCTTCCTCGGGAAGAATTTCGTCCGGCGCGGGCGCACGGTCGGGAAAGAGCGAATCCACCTTGCGCAGCAACAGACGGCTCGCGAAGGAGAAAAAGTCGGCGAGCTCGTTCAGCGTCGCCCCCTTCGCGCGCACAAGGAAATCTATATACTGCGTGACCAGCTCCGTCAGGTTAAGCTTCACCGCGTCCATCTCGCGCGACTCCACGAGATGGCAGAGCAGGTCGAGCGGTCCGGAGAAGCTGCCGAGGTGAACCTCGAAGCCGGCCTCGCTGCGCCCTTCCGGCGCGGACGCCGCATTACCTTCCGCCAAGGCCGTCCTCCGTATCAGCGTCAGCGCCTTCCAGGAGAGTCACGGGAAGCCCCGTCTGCTCCGCGACGAGCGCCGCAAGCGCGGGAAGCGACACGCGCTCCATCTCGCCGTGGTCGCAGGCCGCGACGCAGAGCCCCGCCTCCTGCGCCTCCTCGCGCGGATGGTACGAAACGTCGGCCGTGATGAAGCACTGGACGCCGAGCGCCAGAGCCTCGGGCCAGAAGTCCATGCATGCTCCGCCGCCGAGCGCGACGCGGCGCACGCAGGTTTTCAGATTCCCGTGGAGCGAGAGCGCGGACAGATTCCAGCGCTCGCGCAGCAGCTCGCCGAGCGCGCCGAGACGGACGGGACGCGGCAGGTCGCCGGCGGCCCCGAGCCCCCACGCGCCGCTCTGCGAAGGAATGAGCGGCTCGATATTTTTCAGCCCAAGCTCCGACGCGAGGACGAAATTCACGCCTTCCGGCGATGAGTCCCAGTTCGTATGCGCGGCGTAGAGCGCGACGCCGCTTTTTACCGCGGAAAGCAGCGTCCGCCCCGCATGGCAGTCGTCGACTACCGACTTGACTGGACGGAAAATAATAGGATGGTGCGTGACGAGCAGGCCGCAGCCGCGCTCAGCAGCCCGCGCCACGGTGCGCGGCGAGGCGTCCAGCGCGACGGCTATCTTCTCAACCTCCGCGCCGCGCTCCCCCGCAAGCAGCCCCGGATTGTCCCACGGCTCCGCCCACTCCTTCGGCACTCTTTTCTCTATAGCTTCAGCAATTTCATAAAGTTTCATGACGGCACCTCGAATTGTCTGATTGATTTATTTTATAACGCAGCATTGCGGAACGTCAAAATTGCGGTTTACAAAATCAAGCTCTCAAATAGTCTTCATCCATTCTTTAAGCAAAAATGTGCAGAAATATGGAATGGTATAAACATTATTCTGGAAGCCGACGTTGCCGCCGGTCAACTTTATTCCGCGGCGAATATCAGGATACCTATCGCTTGATATAAGCGTGGCGAGCGACTTCGACCTGCCGCCTCGCGCTTTGACTTCAACGGGAAGCAGCTCTGAGGCGGTTCGAACAAAAAAATCCTCTTCGAGCGTAGAATCTTCGCGTTTATAATAAAAAAGGCCGTATCCGCTCTTTGTCAATGCCTCGCCGACTATATTCTCATACATCGCGCCCTTATAAACTCCGAGATTTTTATTGGCGCGCAGATCTTCCTGAGCCTCGTCGTCAAGCATCGCCACAAGCAGGCCACTGTCGGCGAAATACACTTTGTATTTTGACTCGTCGTAATTGCCTTTAAGCGGCAGCTCCGGGAAATTTAGGCAGTAACATACATTCACTATTCCTGCGTCACAAAGCCATTCAAGGCACCCACGGTAGTCGCTGAAGCGCGCTCCGCGCGCAACCTTCGACAGCTGAAACTTTTTATTCTC
>UQVV01000088.1 GCA_900544635.1 uncultured Cloacibacillus sp.
GGCGCGGCGCGCGAAGCCGCGCCGTTTTTTCGCGCCGCGCCGACGCGCGCGCCCGTGAGCTTTACTGTCGCGAAATTTTTGCTATAATCTACCGCTGTTTGATTTTTACATAAGGATGGGCATCATGAGCAAAATCTACACACTCAAACTTTCACACATTCCCGTAACGCAGATAAAGCTGAACCAGGCCGTCGCAGGCGCGATAGAGATACGCACCGCGAAGATAGCGGCCTTCGTGCGCCTGAACGGCGAGATACTGCGCCAGTCCGGCGACGCGCACATGACGACCTGCCTGCGCCCGTGGGGGCTCGGCCTCTCCGAGGAGGAGATGAACACCTTCGCGACGCAGGAGGTGCGCGGCAAGACCTACATCAACAGCATCTACGTCGACGCGGACACCTACGCGGGCATACAGGCGCTGAACCCCGAGACGATGTACTCGCTCTGGTACGAGCTCGGCCTCGTCCACTACGCGCTCTCGACCGGAGAGACGATGAACCACATCCGCCCGGCGCGCGAAAAGGCGCTCGAAGCGGGGACGCTCAGCGAAGCCTCCGTCGAGGCCGAAAATTTCGCGATACGCCACACGAGCGCGCAGGCTGCGCTGAAAGCGCTCAAAGCCCTCAGCGAAGAAAAGCAGCCTGAGACCTGCATCGCGGCGAAGGAATACCCGCTGCGCATAAAGGCCCTCGAGGAGCAGGCCGCAGCGAAGTAACGACGCGCGCCGCGGACAATATCTCGTTTTTATCGCGCAAAAACTTGATTCTCTACAGAAAAGGCATAAGATATTTCGTGCAAAATCGATAGAGAAGGAGAAATCTCAAATGAATCTCAGCGCACGCAATCAGCTTAAAGCGACAGTCGCCGCGGTCAAAAAGGGCGCGGTCAATGACGAAGTATCGCTCCGCCTCGCGGACGGAACGACGCTCACCTCGATAATCACCGAGACGAGCTGCGAGAGCCTCGGCCTCAAGGAGGGCGTCGAAGCCTACGCGGTAATCAAGGCTACGAACGTCATGATAGGCGACCTCGACGACGGCGGCCTCAGACTTTCGGCGCGCAACCAGCTCAAGGGCGTCGTCGACGCCGTCAAGGACGGAATGGTGAACTGCGAGGTGGACCTGACGCTTGCAGGCGGCGAAAAAATAGTCTCCGTCATCACGATGTCGAGCGCCAAGCGCCTCGGCCTCACCGCGGGCAAAGAGGTCCGCGCCGTCATCAAAGCCTCCGACATCATGGTCGGCGTGAAGGCGTAGCGCGCAGTCCGCAAAACCGCGAGAAACTTAAGCGCTCACACAAAAACGGCCCCGGCGGCAAAGCCCGGGGCCGTTTTTCATATTTTATGCCGTTTCCCTAAATTACCACTTCACGAGCCCGCTCCACTGCGCGAGCTTCGCGGGACGGTCCCATGCGTATTCGCGGAACTGCCCGCAGCAGGGCGTGCCCTTGCAGGCCCAGAGGCGCTTGTCGGTAGCGTCCATGACGATGCAGCCGAGCGTGCTTATCTTGTCGAGCTCCTTCTTGCGCTCGTCGCCGTGGCGGCAGACGCTGAACGGGAAGCCGAAGTGGTCCTTGAAGGCCTCGATGATGTCCTCGCGCGTTATCGCCCCAACCTTCGGCGCGAGGTGGCGCAGTATGCGGCGGTCGCGGTAGAGCGTGCCGCCGAGCGCGTCGACCTGGTAGCCGTACTTCGGGTGCTTGATGTGGTTGCTGTGCGAGATGAGGCCGTTCTCGGGGTAAAGCACGAGCTGCCCGCGCTCGAGCTTCTCGAAGCCCATAGCGTCGCCCGCGCCGCAGGCCGCTGCGTAGTACATCGGCAGCATCGATTCAGCGCCGAATATCTTGTTGACCGCGTCGACGTAGCGGTCCTGTTCGAGGAACTTTCTGCGCACGAAGACCGACGGCACGCCGAAGACCTTCGTGTTCCACGTCTTGTGCAGGCTGTTGACGCCGAGCGCGAGCCCCGCCTGGTTCATGCCGTAGCGCGCGAGCTGCCCCGCCTCGGTCACTATCATCATGTCCGCGCCGTCGTCCTTCATCACCTGGAGGATGACCGTGCCGTACTCCTGCCACGTGTAGGTGTCCCAGTTCTGCGCGAGTATCGTGTGGCCATCGGCGGTCGCCTGGGGCAGCACAGCGACGCTTGAGCAGCCGTCGAGCTCCTCTTCGTCGGATTTGGCGCGGCGCACGAGCGTCATCGCCTCGGAGCGCGAGTTGAGCGTCAGCAGCTCGTCGAAGCTCGCGCCCGAGCCCTCCGCGACGCCCTCGAGCTCCTCGAGAAGCTCGGGCGAGTAGGCCTTGATGAACGGGACGAACTTCTTCGATATCTCGCGCGCGTCGTCCCAGCTCACGGCGGCGTGCCCGCTGTTGAAGAAGGTTATGTAGCGTTCGAGGACGCCGTGTATCAGCTCGCGGCACTGCGAGCCGTAGTCCGCGCCGCGCTCGCGCGGCGTCTTGCCCTGAATCGTGAAGAACGGCATATAAGCCATGACTCTCGTCTCCTTATGCAAATTATCGAAAAGGCCCCGCCGCCTCCGGCGCTTTGGACGCCGTGGAGCGCGCGGGGCCTTACTCCGTTATTCTAAGCTCGAAGCCGCCTATTTGACAAACTGCGTTACGCCGGGTCCGAGCGGCAGGCCGAGCACCCACCAGACGCAGAGCAGCGCTATCTGTATCGCTATCGTGACGATGGCGTAGGGCATGCAGCCGGCGAAGACGGTGCCCATGCCGGGCGTCTTGTCCTTGTCGGTGTTGTACGCGACGAGGAGGCCGACGATGAGCGCGACGTCGGAGGATATCGGCGCGACGGCGTTCATCGCGGAGTCGCCTATGCGGTAGGCGAGCGAGGTCATGGCGGGGCTGATGTCTACCGCGTAGAACATCGGGATGAGTATCGGCGCGAGGATCATCCACTTCGACGAGCCTGAGGTCATGAAGAGGTCGAGGAAGCAGGTCATGAGCGCGACGACGATGAGCAGCAGCAGGCCGTTGAAGCCGGCTTCCTTGAGCCACTGCGCGCCCGTAGCGCCGAGGACGGTCGGGATGTTCGAGGCGTTGAACAGGTAGATGAAGAGCGAGGCCGGGAGCGCTATAACCATGAAGCTAGTGACGAGGCCGATGCTCTTCGACATCATCTTGGGCATGTCGTTCCACTTGGCTATCTTACCGACGGTGCGCCCGTAGGCCATCGCCGTGATCTGGAAGAAGAGGAAGAGCAACGTGAGGACGCTCTTGAGCAGAGGCGAGTTCGGCACGATGCTGCCGTCGGGGGCGCGGAAGAAGGAGTTCTGCGGAATGCAGGCGACTATGAGGACGACGAAGAAGATTACCGCCGCGATGCCCGCGTTGCGCAGCCCCTTGCGCTCGATGGGCGTAAGCTCGTGCTCCGTCTCCTTGCCGAGGACGAGGCTCAGGTCCTTCGGCTCGCCTATGAAGCCGCGCACGAACTTCGTCGTGATAAGCGTATAGGCGACGGTGAGCAGGACGAGGCTCGCGATGAGGAAGTACCAGTGCTCGAGGACGTGGACAGTCGAGGGGTCGATGCCGAGCGAGGTGCAGACGGAGACGTTGATTCCGCTGATGAGCACGTCGAGGTTGCCCGCGAACACGCTCGCCGCCATTCCCGCGTTGCCCGCGGCGTAGGCGAGGATGATGCCGAGCCAGGGGTTGTAGCCGAGCAGCGCGAAGACCGCGGCAGCGACCGTCGTGCAGCCGAGGACGCCCGCGTTCGACGCGATGTGCGCGTTGATGGCGATGAACGAGACGACCGCGAAGACGAGCGACGGGCGCGCGCCGAGTATCGTGCGGCGGATGAGCGCGCTGAAGAAGCCTACCTGGTCGGCGAGGCCGATGGCGAGCATGAGCAGCCCGACCATCATCATCGGCGCGAAGTTGTAGTAAATCTTATACATGTTCTCGGTCACGTATGTGACGGTCTCGCGGTTGAGCAGGTTGCGCACCGTCGCCGTGACCATCTTCTCTCCGCCGCCGGAGCTCGACGCGGACATGTAGCTTATCGAAGCCCCGCTGAATATCACGGAGAGCGCCACCGCGATGACGCAGAGTATGCAGAACAGATAGAACGGATGCGGGAGCTTGTTGCCCACGACCTCCACTCCGTTTATGAAACGGAAGAACAGACTTTTTTTCTCAGCGCTGCTGACAGATTGCATTTGAAATTCACACTTCCCACACACAAAGATTTGACTGAAGCGGACGCGCCGCTATTTTTTATAGACGGTCTCGCCGCCGAGCACCGTCTCGAGGACCTGTATGTCCTTTATCTCCTCCGCCGGGCAGGTCATGAAGTCCCTGTCGATTACGATGAAGTCCGCGAGCTTTCCGGTCTCGATGCTTCCCTTCAGCTTCTCCTCGAAGCCCGCGTATGCCCCCCACGTCGTGTACGAGCGCAGCGCCTCCTCGCGCGTCATGGCCTCCTGCGGATACCAGCCCCCTTCAGGCTGCCCGTTTTCGTCCATGCGCGTGACGGCGCAGTACATGCTGAGGAACGGATTGTAGCTCTCGACCGGAGAGTCCGTGCCGTTCGGCACCGGGTTGCCGTCGTCGATGAGCGTGCGCCAGGCGTAAGCGCCCTTCATGCGCTCGCGGCCTATGCGAGCCTCCGCGACCTTTTTGTCGGTGCGCAGGAAGACCGTCTGATGCGTCGGGATGACGCCGAGCTTCTTAAAGCGCGGAATGTCGTCGAGAGAGAGCATCTGCGCGTGCTCGATGCGCAGGCGCGCGTCGTCGTCTGGGATTTCCTTGAGGATACGCTCGTAGACGTCGAGCGCCTGGCGGTTCGCGGCGTCGCCTATCGCGTGGACCCAGATCTGGAAGCCCGCGCGGTGCGCCTCGTAGAGCACGTTGTAGAGCTGTTCGTCGGTCCACTTGCCGTTGCCCTTGTGTCCCGGACGGTCGTCGTAGTCCTCGAGCATCCACGCGCTTCTCGCGCCGAGCGAGCCGTCGCCCGATATCTTATACGAGCGCGCCGTCAGCCTGTTGTCGTACATGCCGATGCGCAGCCCCTTCTGGAAGTAGCGCATCGAGCCTTCCATAAGCTCCTGGTAGTTCGGGCGGCCTACGACCCTCATGCTCGCGTATATGCGCAGCTTGAGCTCGTGCCTCTGATAAAGCTCCTCCCAGGCCTGAATCCATTCCTCGGCGGTGCCGGCGTCGTGGACGGTCGTCAGCCCCGCGGCGAAGAAGCCCTCCTGCGCGAGCAGGACGATGCGCTGGAGCTGCTCCTTGTTGTAGGGCGGGATGGCCTTGTTGAAGGGGTCCTGCGCCTGGTCCGTGACCGTGCCGAGCAGTTCTCCGCCGTCGCGGCGCAGATACTCGCCGCCCGTCGGGTCCGGAGTCTCGTTCGTCACGCCGACCGCCGCGAAGGCCGCGCTGTTGACCCACGCCGCGTGTCCGCAGGCGCGCTTGAGGTAGACGGGGATGTCCGGCGCGACGGCGTCGAGCTCTTCCTTCGTCGGGAACGATTTGTCGTTCCACTCGTCGTTGAGCCAGCCGCGCCCGACTATCCATTCGCCGGGCTTCGCCGCCTTGTAGGCCTCGGCGACCATCGCGACTATCTCCTCGCGCTGGCGGCCGACGATGTTCAGCTCCATCTTCATAGCGCCGGTGTTGTTGACGTGAAGATGCGAGTCGATGAGTCCCGGCAGGACGCATTTGCCGCCGAGGTCGATTATCTTGGTCTCGGGCGTGCAGAGCGCGCGAATTTCGTCGTCCGTGCCGGCGGCGACGAAGCGGTCTCCCTCGACGCAGAACGCCGAAACGACGGAGAATTTGCCGTCGACGGTGTAGACCTTGCCGTTCACGTAAGCAGTATCCGGTCTTCTCATGAATCATTCTCCTCCCGATAAAAAAGATAAAACAAGAACCTACAGCCGCTCGCCGTAGGTTTCGTAAATCCAACACATGCGTAGTATAATGAGGTTCAATAAAAATGTCTAACACTTTTTATGAATTATCCGTAATATTAGTGAAAAGCCGCGGTTATAGCCGCGGCTTACTCTTTTATCCGGGGATTTTATATTATTGAGTTTCTTATCGCTCTGAATAATAATTCATAAGACACCCTGACAGCAAGATTTTTCTGTCATCTTCCGTCAACCCGGGCATCAGCGCCTTCACGCGGATTTTACCGCCGTTCCGCGTCAGCAGCCACGCCTCGGCCTCCTCCGCTCCGCTCTCGACTTCGGCGCGGACGTTCGGAAGCCAGAGCCATTCGCCGGGGCTGAACAGGCGCGCGCTCTCTTCGTCCGTTATGAAGGGAATCATGCCCCAGTTGATCAGGTTGCTGCGGTAGCGCTTCGTCGCGTATTCCAGCGCGAAGTTCGCCGCGCCGCCGAGGACGCGCTGCGACGAGGCGGCCTGCTCGCGCGCGGAGCCGTCGCCGGGCTTCACGGCGAAGATGCAGCTTCCTATCGCGAGCCGCGAAGCGTCGCCGCAGCCGGCGCGCCGCAGCAGCTCCGTCAGCTCACGGGAAAGTCCGCGCGTTCCGTCCGCGGCGCGACGTTCTTCCTCGAGCGCCTGCGCTTCGCGCGCGCGTCTTACGTACTGCGGGTCCTTGCGCGAGAGCGCGAACTGCGCGAGCTTGAGCGGGTTCGAGCGCAGCGACGACGTTTCGCCCGACGGTATCAGCTCGTCGGTCGTAGTCACGGGGTCGTGTATCACGGAGGCTATTTCGAGCAGCATGTCTTCGGCCATCGGGTATATCCTCGGCCACGGCTTTATGTTCGGGCCGTAGACGAGCTCCGCCGTTTCGTCCGGGCGTCCGCAGCCGTGGAATACGGCCTTTTCGTAGAGCTCGCCGCGGAAGCGGTACGGCATGTCGTGCAGCAGCGCGCCGTATTTCTCCGCTGAGGTTATGACGCCGCCGTTCGCGGCCGTCGCCGCTATCGAGCGCGCGTCCATGAGCGCGACGGAGGCGATCTGCCCTTCGCGCGGCTTCGAGCCCTCGCGGTTCGGGAAGTTCCTCGTCGTGTGGCGGAGGCTGAAGCCGCGGTTCGCGGGAGTGTCGCCCGCGCCGAAGCACGGGCCGCAGAAGGCGGTCTTGACCACCGCGCCCGCGGACATAAGGTCAAGCAGGCATCCGTTCGCGGCGAGCTCCATCATCGCGGGCTGGCTGCCGGGATACACGGAGAGCGGGAAGCCGCGCGTGCCGCGTCCCCTGAGTATCTGCGCCGCTGCGACTACGTTGTCGAATATGCCGCCAGAGCAGCCGGCGATTATCCCCTGGTCGGCGCGGATTTCGCCGTTCTTTGAAATTTTGTCCGTGAGGCCGAGCTTCAGCGTCTCGTCCTCGAAGGCGGCGCACGCCTCGTCTTCGACCTTCTTCAATATCTCGTATGGATTTCCCGTAAGCTCGTCTATCGTGCAGACGTTGCTCGGGTGGAAGGGCAGCGCTATCATCGGCCTTATCCCGCTGAGG
>UQVV01000089.1 GCA_900544635.1 uncultured Cloacibacillus sp.
GCTCTATAATCATCTTGATTATAGCATTTCGGAGTGTGACAGAGAGCTATAACTCTAAATTCCTGCGCTCTATAATCATCTTGATTATAGCATTTCGGAGTGTGACAGAGAGCTATAACTCCGATGCGCTTCAATCAGTTCATCCTCAGATTATAGCATTTCGGAGTGTGACAGAGAGCTATAACTGATCCACAGCTCGTTGCTGATGTCGAGTCATTATAGCATTTCGGAGTGTGACAGAGAGCTATAACACAGCGGGACATATACAAGCAGCAGATATATTATAGCATTTCGGAGTGTGACAGAGAGCTATAACAAAGATGCCGGACTACAAGCCTCTTGACTTATTATAGCATTTCGGAGTGTGACAGAGAGCTATAACTGGGCGCGTCATCAGAGTGTGCATCGTGCTATTATAGCATTTCGGAGTGTGATGACAAAAACTCTCCGCTTATCAGCTTTATTCTCTGTCAAGCCAAATTCCTTGACACCTTCCCCAACACCCTGTATAATCCTCTGGTTGACTGGGGGTGGCTGCCTTGGCGGAGAGAGATTCTCTGAATCAGCGCGTTCGGGACGTGCTTTTGTTTGACAACTACGGGCAGCGGCTCACGGAGAAGCAGCGTCTCGCGTGCGAGATGATCCTTATGCGGGATTTTTCGCTCGCGGAGGCGGCGGAGGCGCTCGGCGTCTCGCGGCAGGGGGTTCACGACCTTGTGGCGCGCGCGCGGGAGCACATGGAGGAGTACGAAACCTCGTTCGGCCTCGCCGCGCTGAGGCGCAGGCTCGAAGCTATGGAGCGGGAGCTCGAAGAGAATAAATCGCGGCTGCCCGAGGATTTTTATATAAATTTCAAGAAGCTGCTGGAGGGGTAGGCAATGTTTGATTCGCTCAAAGAACGTTTTGAAAATATTTTCTCAAGCCTCCGCGGCAAGGGAAAGCTTTCGGAAGAGGATATAAATCTCGCGCTGCGCGAGGTGCGCCGCGCGCTTCTCGAGGCGGACGTCAACTACAAGGTCGTCAAGGACGTCGTCGAGGCGATACGCGCGCGCGCGACGGGGCGCGAGGTGCTCGACTCCATCACGCCGTCGCAGCTTATTTTCACGATAGTTTACGAAGAGCTTATAAAGATTATGGGCGACGCGCCCGCGCCGCTCGTGATTTCGCCGAAGCCGCCGACGGTCTACATGATGGTCGGCCTCCAGGGCTCCGGTAAGACTACGACGACGGTGAAAATCGCGCGCCGTATGTCGAAGGGGCACAAGCCGCTTGTCGTCGCCTGCGACCTTCGCAGGCCCGCGGCCGTCGACCAGCTCCGCGTGCTCGCGGATAAGGCGAACATCGCGTTCTTCGGCCCCGAGCCGGGCGAGACGGACCCCGTCGCCGTAGCGCGCAAATCGCGCGATTACGCGGAGTCGCATCTCTGCGACATGATTCTGCTCGACACGGCGGGACGCCTCCAGATGGACGACGAGCTGATGCGCGAGCTCGAAACGATGAAATCCGCCTCGAACCCGACTGAAATCCTTCTCGTCGTAGACTCGATGACTGGGCAGGAAGCCGTCAACGTCGCAAACACCTTCCACGAGCGCCTCGGGCTGACGGGCGTCGTGCTGACGAAGCTCGACGGCGACGCGCGCGGAGGCCCGGCCCTCGCGGTGCGCGCGAGCACAGGCGTGCCGATCAAGCTCGCGGGCTGCGGCGAAAAGACTGAAGATCTTGAAGTTTTCGACGCGCGGCGCATGGCGCAGCGCATCATCGGCATGGGAGATATGGAGGGGCTTCTCGAAAAGGTCCAGTCCGCGACATCCGAGGCCGACATAGAGCGCATGACGGAGAGCCTGAAGAAAAACCGCTTCACGCTCGAAGATATGCTGATGCAGCTCCAGCAGATAAAGAGGCTCGGCCCGCTTGAAAAAGTGATAGAAATGCTGCCGATCCCGGGCGCTGCGAAGGCGCTGAAAAACGCCGAGATAGACCCGAAGCGAATGAAGCAGACGGAGGCGATAATCCTCTCGATGACGCCGAAGGAGCGCCGCAACCCCGAGATAATCAAGGGCAGCCGCCGCCGCAGGATAGCGGAGGGCTCCGGCACCTCGGTGCAGATGGTGAATCAGGTGCTCGCGCAGTACGAGCAGATGAAATCCATGATGAAGACCTTCGGCAAGATGGCCGGAGGCAAAAAAGGCGGCTTCCGTATGCCGCCGGGCATGGGCGGGAAGCGCGGCTTTTTCCGCTAAATTTGATTGAGCCGGATATAATCCGTTTTCAATAGAGCATTAAGAGAATAGACACAGGAGGTGTTAACGCAAGATGTCAGTACGTATACGTCTTTCCCGTCACGGGAAAAAGAAGGCTCCTTTCTATCGTCTGGTTGTGGCGGACTCTCATTCCCCGAGAGACGGCCGTTTCATAGAGATACTCGGGACCTACAACCCGCTCGTAGACCCGGCGGAGATCAAGATAAACGCCGAACGCGCGGCGTTCTGGCTCGGCAACGGCGCTTCTCCGTCCGATACGGCGAAGGAGCTGCTTAAGAAGGCCGGAGTGCTCGACGCTCCCGCCGCGGCGGCCGAAGCGGAATAGGGCGGATAAATCATGGCGAATTATGTCGACCTGGTTGATCTGATAGTACGCAGGCTCGTCACGAAGCCGGAGGCGGTTCGCGTAGAAGAGGACCGCTCCGAGGGCGGGGTCATACTCGTAACGATAAGGGTGGACTCCGAGGACGTAGGCCGCGTGATAGGCAAGAAAGGCTCCACCATCAACGCCATCCGCCACGTGGCGAAGGCCGCCTCGATAAAGTCGGGCGAAAAGGTGGACGTCGATGTCAAAGAAGACTGATCCTTCTCTCGAAGGACGGTGCGAGATAGGCAAAATAGCCGCCGCGCACGGAGTCCGGGGCGACATGCTCCTGATACCGCTGACGGACTTCCCGGAGCGCTTCATCGGGATGAAAAAGCTCGACATATCGCTGCCGGGCAAGCCCGTGAAAAGCTGGAAGGTGCGCAGGCTTGAGCCATACGAGGGGAAGAACACGTTCTTCCTTCACCTTCAGGGCGTCGAGGACAGAAACGCCGCCGAGGCCATGAAGGGCGCCTCCGTCACCGTACCGAACGACGAAAGGGTCGAGCTCGAAGAGGACGAATACTGGCTGGACGATATAATCGGCCTCGCTGTTCTCGACGCAGCTACGGGGGAACGCCTCGGACGGGTGACGGAAATCATCCAGACGGGCAGCAACGACGTCTACGTCGTGAAAACCCCGGACGGCAAAGAAAAACCCGTGCCGGCCGTCGGAGACGCGGTCGTCTCCGTCGACGTCGCGGAAGGTACCATGACAGTAAATATTCCAGAGGGATTGTGGGACTGAGATGAAAATAACCGTCATCACGGCCTTCCCGGAGCTGATGCGCGGCTACCTCGCGGCGAGCGTCCTCGGGCGCGGCATAGCGGCGGGGAAGCTCGAAGCGGAAGTCGTGGACATCCGCGACTTTTCGGAAGGCTCGTACAGGCAGATAGACGACTACTGCTACGGCAGCGGCGGCATGATGCTCATGGCGGAGCCGCTCGCGAAAGCGGTCGAATCGGTCTCCGGCGGCGCAAAGCCGTATGTCGTCTACCCGAGCCCGCAGGGAGTCCGCCTCCATCAGGAGCTCGTGGAAGACCTCGCGCGCAAAGAGCATCTCGTCATCGTCTGCGGCCACTACGAGGGCGTGGACGAACGCTTCACGGAAAAGTACGTGGATATGGAAATATCTCTCGGCGATTTCGTGCTGACGGGCGGCGAGATGCCGGCGATGGCGATAGTCGACGCCGTGTCGCGCCTCATCCCGGGCGTAGTCGGCAGCGAAAGCTCCGTTGAAGAAGATTCCTTCTACAGCGGTATGCTCGACACTCCGCACTACACGCGCCCAGCGGAATGGCGCGGAGAGCGCGTGCCGGAAGTGCTGACGGGCGGAGACGCCAAGGCCATCGAGCGCTGGCGCAGGAGGCAGTCTGTCGAACGTACGCTTGACAGGCGCCCCGACATAGCCGGCCGCGCGGGGCTGATACCGTGGCTCTCGGGCGGCGCCTACGTGATGGAGGTACATTATCCCGTCCTCGACAAACGCGGCGAAAAATCGTCCACCGCGATAACGGGCATGGACCTGCACGACATCGCGCGCGCCTGCCGCACCTATGGAATAAAGAAATACCTGCTCGTAACGCCAATCGCGCAGCAGCGCGAAATGGCGAAGCGCATCGCGGGACACTGGACCTCGGGCTGGGGCGCGGACTACAACCCCGACCGGCGCGAGGCTTTCTCGACGCTCAAAATATTCGCCTCCGTACAGAAGGCGCTGGCCTGGGCCGAAGAGAAAGAAAAAAAGCCGGTGTTCAAGATAGCGACGACGGCGAAACGTCACGAAGGCGCGCAGCACTGGCTCACGCTCAAACGCGAGATCCTGCGGCGCGACCACAGCCCGCTCTTCATATTCGGGACGGGCTGGGGGCTCCACGACGAGATCATGGATATGGCTGACGCCGTAATGACGCCGATAATCGGCGGCAAAGACGGCTGGAACCACCTCTCCGTGCGCAGCGCCGTCAGCATAACGCTCGACCGCTTCTTCGGCTGGCGCTGAAAAGACGAGACAGGACAACGCAACAGACCAACGGCGCGAAAAACGCCGTAAAAGATGAAAAAATAAAACATTACAAAAAGGAGGGAAAACCTCATGCAGGATCCAAGAATGGCTCTGGTAGAGAAAAAATACCATAAGGCGGAAGGCTCCATCCCCGAATTCCGCCCCGGCGACACGGTCAAGGTCCACGTCAAAGTCGTGGAAGGCAACCGCAGCCGTATACAGGTCTTTGAAGGCGTCGTCATCGGCCGCCAGCACGGCGGTCTCCGCGAAAACTTCGTCGTCCGCAAAATCTCCAACGGCGTCGGCGTGGAAAGAATCTTCCCCGTCCACTGCCCCAGCATCGACAAAATCGAAGTAGTCCGCAAGGGCCGCGTCCGCCGCGCGAAGCTCTACTACCTCCGCAAACTCAGCGGAAAGGCCGCTCGTATCAAAGAGCGCAAGGACTTCGACTAAACCACCGTATCTTACGGAAAAAGCCAAGCCCCTCCTTCGCGGAGGGGCTTTCTTCGTATGCGCGCGTCAATTATGCCGTCACGAAAATTTTCTGCTCCGAACCTCCGTCATAAAACGCGAGACGAAACTGTGCCGGCGCGCCCGTCAATCGCCGCCGTTGCCTGAAGCCTGCAAAAAAGCCTATAATTTCGGAAAACGAGACGACGACAGGCAGGCGACCGCAAATGGAAGTAAAAAAATGGACATACGAAGAATTCCCCGAATACACGGAAATCCCCGAAGGCGCGCAGCGCATCGAAACGACGGGAAACGAGACCGGCGTGCGGTTCATCCGCGAAGTCGAATACGCGGCCCCCGACGGTGTGCCGCTGCACCTCAACATACTGCTCCCCGTAACGCGGAACGAGCCCGACAAAAAATATCCCTGCCTCGTCTACGTACAGGGCTCGGCGTGGAAAGAGCAGGACCTATACATGTCCGTCTGCTGCCTCGACGAAATCGTCAAAAAAGGCTTCGCCGCCGCAATCGTGCAGTACCGCCACACGGGGCAGGCGCCGTTCCCCGCTCAGATACGGGACGCGCGCAACGCCATACGCTACATGCGCGCGCACGCCGCCGAATACCGCGTCAACCCCGACGAAATATTCATAGGCGGCGACTCATCCGGCGGACACACGGCGGTATTCTGCGCGCTCGCCGAAGAGGGCGGCGACATGGACGAGAGCCTATTCCCCGGCGTCTCCGCCGAAGTGCGCGGCGTGCTTGACTACTACGGCACCGTCACGCTGCTCATGGAAGACGGCTTCCCGACCACCACGAGCCACCACACGCCGAAATCCCCCGAAGGCAAACTCCTCGGCGGAATCTACGTCATGGAACACCCCGAGCTTGCCGCGAAGGCGAGCGCCGTCACCCACATAACGCCCGACAAAAAACTCCCGCCCTTCTGCATCTTCCACGGAACGAAGGACCGCACCGCGAACGCGCGCCAGAGCGTTGAACTCTACGAAAAACTCCGCGCCTGCGGCAAAGATGCGCGCCTTTACCTCATAGCCGGGGCTGACCACTGCGGCCCGGAATTCTGGGCGGAGGATGCCGTCAACGCCGCAGTCGGCTTCATGCGCGAGTGCTTGGAAAAACCGCAGGAAAAATAAAAAAATCTCACAGAAAAAGCTTGACGAAACGGCGAACTTTTTATATACTTCTTTGCGTTGAGCGCCGGGGTGGTGGAAATGGTAGACACGCACGTTTGAGGGGCGTGTGGGGCAACCCGTACGAGTTCAATTCTCGTCTCCGGCACCATTTTTAAAAACCCTCGAGAGACCAGCCGAAAGGTTGGTCTCTTTTTTTATCTTAACTTCTTCGACTTACGAAAAAGCACAAAAAACGTGCGGCGGGAATGATGCCGCGCGCCGGTATGTGCTTGAGTGCTTTTCTTCATCTGACTTAGTACAGCTTCTCTTTTTTCATAATCGTGTCTATTCGGTTAAATCTTTCGCTGAAGGTTTCGTCGCTTCGGCTGCTCGCCGCTAATATAATGAGCTCGGAAAGACTCAGAGGCGCGACGTATGAGTTCGTAAAACCCAGTCCGTCTATTCGAGCCGTTACCACTATGTCGGCTTTATTAGCCAGCGGCGATGTGGGACCGTCCGTCATAAGAATAATTTTTGCTTTGTTTTCCCTTGCAATGTCCATGAGAGTCCGCGTGATTTCGGAATAGCGCGGAAAACTGTAGAGAAAGAGACAGTCGCGCTCAGTTATGTCTATAATACGTTCGGCCGCAGTGGCATCGGCATTTGTTATCAAGACAACGTGCGGCATTAAAAAAAGGAGTTTGCTGCTCATATACTGCGCGCAGCAAGCAGTGCCTCGGAATCCAGCGATATACTTTCTGTCGCTGCTCATTAAAATATCGACAATCTGTTCTAATGTACCGCTGTCTAGCGCAAGAAAACTCTTTTCTAAATTGTCCAACGTATATGAGCTTACGTCACGTATAAGACTGTCGCGCTTCAGCCGTTCTTTGCTTCTGGCGTATTTTTCCATAGGAGAGAGAGACTGTCTATCCTCGATTGTTTTCTTGAGGATACGCTCGTTCATCGCAGTGCGAAAATCCAGGTATCCCTTGTATCCCAGCTTACGCACAAAACGCACGATAGAAGTGTCGCTGACGCCTATCTCCTCCGCCATAACAGTAGATGTCTGAAGCCCTATTGTGTCTATGTGTTCGCATATGTACGCAGCGATTTTTGTGTCGGTTTTCGAAAGCGACATATTTTGAATCTTCTTGATTACGTCTTCCATTCCATAACCCCATTTCCGTGC
>UQVV01000090.1 GCA_900544635.1 uncultured Cloacibacillus sp.
CATTGTAGCGCCGCCGCAAAATGTCGAGAAGAGCGTCCCCGCCATTATGAACCAAGGAATCTTTGCTCCGCCGATTGCAAAATCTTTGAAGGTCTTGTTTCCTTTGCCGCACCACAGCGCTATCACCGTAATGACTGCGACGTAAATCAAGATAGCGCCAACCTTAAAACCTGCTGACATGAAGATATCACTCCCTAAAAAGTCGCTTCGCCAACTCTAACATAAAAGATTTTTGATGAACAGTGTCAAAAGCGATATAGCCGATATGCACGATACGCATAATGGGCTGACGTCGAAAATATTGCTATCACGTAGGTTTATGATAACTTTATGAAGAAACGTGAATAATTCTAAGGAGGACAGCATCGGCGTATGGATGTTGATATTCTGAAATATCTTATCCAGATAGAAAATATCGGTTCAATAAATCAGGCGGCGAAGTCATTATATGTATCGCAGGCGTCTTTATCGCGTATATTAGCAAACGCGGAAGAATCTCTCGGCTTCGTGATTTTTAGGCGCGGGAACAGAGGTATTACAGCGACACATGAAGGGAAGCAGTTCCTCAGGGAAGCTCGCGAGATAGTCGGCATGGTCGAGGAGTTCAACAACAAATATTTTCAGCATGAACAGAAAGCAGAAGCGGAGCTGCTTGTTGCCGCTCAAAGGTGCTCTGTGATAATGCGAAGTGCCTGACGCTTAATTCTGTCAACTTAGCCATAATGGAGGAACCTTGCGGCGACATTCTGCATCATGTTGCGAGCGGAGTGTATAACATCGGAGTTCTGCACGTTGCTGATAAACAGGACGAGTACCTTCGAAAAAGCTGTCAAAATCTGATGCTGAACGCCGAGCTTTTAGACAAAAGCCATGTATGTGCACAGGTGAGAGCGGATCATCCTTTGGCTTTGCGTCCGTTTGTTTCAAGGGAAATGTTGGCAGATTACGCGCATATTACATTTGCTGATGAGGACATCACAGAGATTAACTATTGCTCAGATATTCAACAATATAACCAGAATACCGTCAATAAACGTATTGTTATCCAAGACAGAGGCAGCTTGCTGGAAATAATAGAAAACACTGACGCCTATTATCTCGGCTGTGACTGGAGTAATCTTAGAAGTTCACTGACTAAAGACATCAGATATGTGCCTTTGCATGATACTGACATTATAATAAAGACCTACTGCGTTAAACGCAACGGATATACATACAGCTATGATGAACAGGCCTTTTTGAGTAAATTGAAGGCTCTGTTTCTAGATATAAGAAATTAAGGAGGACATACAACAGATGAATTCTTGCGACACATTTGTTCTGACGCCTGAATTTAATGTCTACGGGTGCAATGTGCTTTCAAAGAACAGTGACAGACCTATAGGGGAGGCGCAGCCGCTTCTCTATACTCCAGCTCAGGATTTCGGCGATAATTCTTCGCTGAAGTGCACGTACATTGAAGTCCCACAGGTACAACATACATACGCTACGATAGGTTCACGTCCGTATTGGATGTGGGGTTTTGAAATGGGGGTAAACGAAAAGGCTGTGTTTATCGCCAATGAAGCGCAGGGCAGCCGCATAGCGGAACAAGGTGATGAGAATGAACTTCTCGGAATGGACCTGCTGCGGCTAGGGCTTGAGCGAGCTGCTTCCGCTGAAGGCGCGGTGGATGTGATCAGCGCTCTGCTTGAGCGTTATGGGCAGAACGCAAACGCAAGCCAGCTCTTCGACCGTCGTTATGAGAACTCATTCTTTATTGCAGATCCTAATGAAATCTGGCTCCTTGAGACTGCCGGACGCCGTTGGATTGCTCGTCGGGTAACCGAGAAGGCGGCAATAAGCAACTGTTACACAATAGAAGGCGAATACGATAAGGCCAGCACGAATATAGATAAATATGCGCGTGACAGCGGCTTCTTGGCAGAAGGAGAAGCGTTTAATTTTGCCAAGGCTTATACCGCCCCCGCGATGAGACAGACAATAGCCCTGCCGAGGTGGCGCCGTATGAAGAAACTCATATCTGAACATCGTCAGTATCGCTTATCAGATATAAGAAATATTTTAAGAGACCACTACGAGGGGGAGATAATAGCGCCAAGAGACGGCTGGGGTGCCGGATATGGGATGATGGCGTCGATCTGCATGCATGCTATGACTTGGGATTCAAGC
The DNA here is from genome assembly GCA_900544635.1 of uncultured Cloacibacillus sp. Taxonomy (GTDB): domain Bacteria; phylum Synergistota; class Synergistia; order Synergistales; family Synergistaceae; genus Caccocola; species Caccocola faecigallinarum. The sequence continues at coordinate 2,173 of UQVV01000090.1, forward strand.
CAGACGACAGCCTCAATGATTGCGAGATATGATGCGGACTTGGGGGTAGTCGTCAGATACGCCCCATCAATCCCGTGCTGCTCGCTCTACCTGCCGGTTTATATGACAGGCTACATCCCTCGCTGTATGTCCGTTGGAGACAAATCATATGATGGACAATCTCTTTGGTGGCGTTTTGAACGTCTTGCGATAGCGGTGTCGGCTGATTATGAGTCTAATCATCGACATCTGACTGAGGCGAGAGACCATGCAGAGCGTATAATTGAGCAAGAGGCTGCACAGGCCGAAGCGGCCGCAGCGCAACACGTTAAAAAGGGTGAAAAAAGCGCTGCTAATGCGACTTTGAATATGTGTATGGATAAATGTGTTTCCGTCGCAGAGGACTTTATAGACGATGTTTATAGCAAGATAAGCATACCTCATGACAGCAATGGAAATGTCTCCGGTTATCGTAAGGAATTCCTGAGTGATTATTGCAGGAGAACCGGTATGAGATTATAGATGGGGGGGAGGAAGCAATGCACGCACTTACAAAGCTTATCAAAGACGATATGAAGCCGGCTCTCGGCGTTACGGAGCCCGGGGCTATCGCTCTGGCGGTGGCATCCGCGGCGGAGCGGATCGGCGGCGGGGACCGCGCCGAGGTCGTGCTGAACAGCGGCATGTACAAAAACGCTTTCACCTGCGGCATACCGAACAGCTCGTATTTCGGCAACGAGTACGCCGCCGCGCTCGGGCTTATAGCGGCGAAGCCGGAGCTCGGACTCGAGTGCCTCGCAGCTGTGACGGACGCGGATAACGAAAAGGCGCGCGAAATGGTCGCCGAAGGCCGGATAAAGGTGCGCCTCGGGATGATAAGCAGCCGCATATATATCGAGGCGACGGTCTTCAACGCGGAGCGCCGGGCGACGGTGCTTATAAAAGATTCGCACACGAACATCGTGCGCGTGACGGTCGACGGCAAAGATATACTGGCGCGCGATTCGGAAGCCGCAGAGGAGGAGCACGGCGATTGTCTCATCCACGAATATTCACTGGCCCAGCTGCTTGAATACGTTGCCACAGTTCCGTACGAGGAAATCGAGTTCGTCAAAAGCGCATACGATATGAACATGGAGCTCTTTCAGCTGGCGCTCGACAGCGACGCTACGCCGTTCACGCATTTCCTTTTCAAAAAGAACGGCGAAAAGGTCATATCAGGCGACGAAGCCGCGACGGCCTCTCTGCTCTGCAACGGCGCCATAGAGGCGCGCGTGCTCGGGCTGAGCAAGCCGGCGATGAGCATCACCGGCTCCGGCGCGCACGGCATCATTGCTACTCTGACGCTCTACGCCTCGGCGCGCATCCGCGGGTACTCGGACGAGGCGCTCTGCCGCGCGACGATGCTGAGCTATCTGGTCTGCACCTACATTAAAGAATATTCCGGCAGGCTGTCGGCCTTCTGCGGCTGCGCCATAGCCGCGGGGACGGGCATGGCCTGCGGCCTCGCCTACCTGCGCGGCGGCGGCGCGGACGAGCTGACGCGCGTCGTCAACAACATGGCGAGTTCCATCACGGGCATGATATGCGACGGCGGCAACCACGGCTGCACGATGAAGGGAATCGTCGCCGTCGACGCCGCGTTCCGTTCCGTCGACTTCGCCATGAACGGCGTCTGCATCGAGGACATCCACGGCATAAACGGCGCGACGCCCGAGCTCACGATGAAAAACATGGGCTACATCGCCTCGCCCGGCATGACCGGCACGGAGAAGGCGATGGTGGAGATTCTGGAGGAGAAGTCGAAGCGTTAAGCTTCGGCGTTGCATCCGGGATACCCGACATAAACGCTGCGCCGCTACGCGTATTTTGCGGCGGGCGGCGTAGTTTATAGAAAAATCCTTAAAAAACGAAGAGCCGTAAGAAAACGCGACGTCGCATTTTCCTACGGCTCTTTCTTGTATCCTGACCGAATTACTTTAGATTATAAACCCAAGCACCGCGTAGAGCGCCATTGAGACCAGCGCGAAGCCTACCGCGTAGGGGAGCTGGCTTTTGACGTGGTCGATGATGTTGCAGCCAGTGGTGGCGCAGGACATTATCGTCGTGTCGGATATCGGGGAGACGTGGTCGCCGAAGATTGAGCCGCCGAAGAGCGCGCCCGCGACGAGCGGCACGTCCATGCCCATGTTTATCGCCATCGGCAGCGCTATGACGGACATTATCGCCATCGTGCCCATCGAGGTGCCTGTCGCGAACGACAGCATCATCGAGATGATGAAGGTCAGCAGCGGCAGCAGCTCCGGGACGAGCGCGCTCATGAATATCGACGACAGATAGTTTCCCGTGTCGAGCTGTTTGACGAGCGTCCCCATCGTGAGGCCGAGGAGCAGGATGCAGGCGATGGGCAGCATCGTCGCCATGCCCTTGAGCATTTCGCCGACGAGGCGTTCGAGGTTGTAGAGCTTTTCGGCGCGGCACATGACGGCTATGACGAGGACGGAGATCATGCAGCCCCAGAGCAACGACTGCATTCCGTTGCCGGCGGTCGGGTTGCCGTCGCCGGTGACTATGAGGACGGCGAGTATGACGCCGACCATCGTCAGCATCGGGATTACCATGTTTTTCATGCGTGGCGTCACGTCGCGTTTTACCGCGGTCACGGCCTCTTCGTCTTCGACGGCAGAGCGCGGGTCGTCAAGCTCGCCGGTCGTCTCGGCGCGCAGCTCGGCTCTCTTCATCGGGCCGAAGTCGAGCGGCAGGAAGGTCGATAGCATGGAGAACACTATCGCGATTATGCAGTAGAAGTTGAGCGGTATCGAGCGCAGCAGCGTGCTTATCGCCTCGCCCTCGGAGACGCCGCCGGAGGTGAGGTAGCCGGTCATCGCGGCGAGCCAGCCGCTGAGCGGGAAGAGGACGCACCACGGCGTCGAGGTGGTGTGGACGAGGAAGGCCGCCTTTTCGTGCGAGACCTTCATCGTGTCGTTGAGCGGGCGCGAGACGGAGCCCGTGACCATACAGCTGAGCGAGCCGGAGGTGAAGACGACGATGCCGAGCAGCCACGTGAAGAAGGCCGCGGACTTTTTCGTCTTGATGATTCCCTTTTTCTTGACCATGATGTCGACGAAGCCGTCGATGCCGCCCGAGTGCTCGATGAGGTAAATCAGCGCGCCGATGAGGAACATCGACATTATGACTATTGTGTTGCCGCTGCTCTCAAAGGTGTGGACGATGCTGTAGAAAGCGCCGTTGATTCCAGTAAATACGTTCCAGCCGCTCAGTATGAGAGAGGCGAGCGTTATGCCGACGAAGAGCGCGACGAAGACGTTCTTGATGATGAGCGCGAGCGCTATCGTCACGACCGGCGGCACCACGGACCAGAAACCGAATTCCATTTTATGATTCCTCCAATATCTTTATTTGTTCCGTAAATTATTTGCGCACCGAGCGGCCGAGGCGGCCGTTCACTATGCGGCAGTCCGACGCCGCGAGTCTGCCGCCTATCCAGACGCTGTCGATGCCCACGGGCGGCAGCGTCGGCTCCATGAATGTGGCGCGGTCCGCTATCTTTTCGGGGTCGAAGACAATCACGTCGGCGTCCGCTCCGGGCGTGAGGCGGCCCTTGCTTTTGAGGCCGAGCTTCTCCGCCGGCATTATCGTCGCCATGCGCACGGCTTCGTAGAGCGGCAGCTTGCCGGTGCGGACGTATTCCGCGAAGAGGCGCGGGAAGGCCCCCGCCGCGCGCGGATGTCCCTGCCCGTGGTTCATGATGCCGTCGCTCGCGAGCATGACGTTCGGGTGGGCCATCGCCATGTCGATGTCGTTCTCGGCCATGACGTAGCAGACTGTCAGGCATTCGGGGTTGTCGCGGCGCACCTCGTTGAAGATTTCCTCGGTGCATCTCCGGCCGCGGTACTTGCCCTCGCATATTTCGACCGCGTCGTAGCCGCAGCCGTAGCGTTCCATCCAGCCGTCGTCGTAGGTGGTCGACCCTATCATTGTGGAAAAGGCCGTGTAGGGGTAGCAGTCGCAGCTTGCGTCGAGGCCGCCTATGCGGTATCCGTCGACGAGGCGCAGCAGCTCGCGCATCTGTCCGAAGCCGCCCATCGAGCCGATGTGCGAGACCTGCGCGGACACGCCGAGTTCGCGCCCCGCCTCGAGCAGCTCGCGCGCGGCGGGGACTACCTGCGCCGCGTCGTCGCGGATGTGCGCCGCGATGACCTTGCCGTCCTTGCGGCAGGGCGCTGCGGTGCGGCGCAGCTCCTCCGCGTCGATGCCCGGCACGTAGCGTATGCCGAAGGATACGCCGAGGCAGCCGCCGTCGAGCTCGCGCGCCGCCGAATTTTCTATCGCGCGCAGCTCGTCCTCCGTGACGCGGCTGTACTTGTCCGCATGGCCCGCCTGTTCGCGCAGGAATGCGTGGCCCGCGAACATGCCGACGTTCACCGCCGCGCCCTCGCGGTCTATGACGTCGAGATATTCCGACGGCCTGTGTACGTTGATGCCGCACTGGCCGCCTATCGCCGTCGTGACGCCCATGCGCAGCATGCAGTTGAATATCGCCTTGTCTTCGTCGCGGTAGAGAGTGCCGTCATCGTTCAGCGGGTCCTCGTGCATGTGGATGTCGATAAAACCCGGCGCGACGACGCGCCCCGCGGCGTCGACCACCTCGTCGGCCTCCGGCTCGGCCTCTGTGACGGCGGCTATTCTGCCGTCCTCCATCAGAACGTTCAGGACGCTCTGTATTCTGTTCGCGGGATCGAGGACGAGGCCGCCCTTGATCAAAGTTCTCATTCTTGGTGCTCCCTTCATCTATTCGCGCTGCTTCATAATTTCGTTCGCAAACTATCGCTCCGTACCACCGCCGGAGACGACCCCGATATTATACGCCTAAATCCGAAAAATCAAACAAAATTACAAAAAAATCTTTCGCCGGATTGCAGGTTGTCGCTTTTTTGCGTAATTTCGGTTCAAAGCTCTTGAAAACGCGAGAATCTCAGATAATAGACGTAAAATTACAGTAGAATAACAGAACTATATATTATTTTATATGCTTATAATAAAATTATATTTTTAGTGTCTGTGCAAAACAGCGCGCAGTTCGCGCAAAAGTGGAAATAACGCCGCGGATATGGACAACAGCGCCTCTTTTGGTATGATAGTGAAGAAGTTCCGCATCGGTTGGTACGCGCGGGCGGCGCAG
>UQVV01000091.1 GCA_900544635.1 uncultured Cloacibacillus sp.
GTTTTATATGCCGCCGTCGAGGCGTTTATTGCCGAGGCTCCCACGGGTTTATGAGCGGGACGCCGGTAGGAACGAAGTCGGCGGTGTTGCGGGTGACGACTGCCATGCAGTGCGTCAGCGCGGTCGCGGCGATGAGCGCGTCGCGCTCCGAGCGCATGTCCGGCACGTGGAGCCGCGCGCAGCGCCGCGCGACGGCAGTGTCCACGGGCAGCGTCCTCGCCGCGAACTCCGGGAGCACGCGCGTTTCGAGCCAGAGGCGCAGGAGCGCGCCCTGCGCGGCGTCGCGCCGCTCTATACGCATGACGCCCATCTCGATTTCCATGACGGTTATCGCCGATATGAAAAGCTCCGAGGCGTCCACGCGCGACGCCCACGCCGTGACGTTCGCGTCGGCTTTGCCCGAGGCCGCCTTGCGCAGCTCCGATACTACGTTCGTATCGAGCAGGTACATCACGACAAATCCGCCTCTGCGGCTTTGATTTCCGCCTTCGGCGGCTCGAACTCGACGTCCTCGACGCCCGGCAGCGAGAGCGCGTCCGCTATGCTGCGGCGGCTGCGCGTGAGCCGTTGGTATTCCTCGAAGCTGAGCAGCACGTGCGACGGCCGTCCCCTGTCCGTTATGAAGACGGGGCCGCTGTTCGCCGCTTTCTTCGCCTCGCCTGCGTATTGGTTGAATTCTCTGCTTGTTACTGTCGTTATGCTCATGGCCTCCGCCTCCTTGTCTTTGAAGATATATTACTACATTTGCGAGGCACGGAAAAGTGTGCCGCGCGATACACTTTTCCGCAGAGGCGGGGCTTTAGACTTTTTCGCGGAACATTAGGACGAAGACCGCGGCGAGTAGGGCGGCGGGGATCAGCGCGGCTTTTATCGAGAGCGCGGAGGTGACGAGCGCTCCGGCGGCGGCTCCTATTATGAAGAAGAGGATTATCCCGAAGTATTCGAGGCTCGAGCGGAGCAGCTCGCGCTCGCCGGTGCTGCGGTACCTGTAGAGGTTCTCGGTCGCGCTGCGCAGGTTGCCGGTGCACATCGTCGTCGCGTAGGCGCGGCCGTGGACTTTGCGGAAGGCTTCGACCTGGAGCGAGCAGATGAAGGAGACGACGACGTTGGCGCACATGTCGGGGACGTCGCCGTTTGGGACGAAGGCGACGGCGGCGAGCGCGGCTATCTCGGCGGCGATGATTACCTGACGCCAGTGGATGAAGCGGCTTTCGCGCATGGATTCCTTGACGAGCTCGGCGAGCATGATGCCGCAGAAGAAGGCGGCTATCGGCATGAGGTAGTAACCCGCGCCGCCGAGGTCGCCGCGCGCGAGGCTGACGCCGAAGAGGACGATGTTGCCGGTCTGCGCGTTGGCGAAGACGTGGCCGCGGCAGAGGAATGTGTACGCGTCGAGGAAGCCGCCCGCCGCGGCGAGCAGTATTCCGACGCGGTAGGTCTCGGAGGTCTGACGCTTCCAATCCGCCATGACGCGGCGTCAGTTCCTTACGGTCACGGCCTCTCCGTCGCGCAGGTTGTTGCCGCCGAAGATTATGACTTCGTCGCCCTCGGCGAGGCCGCCGAGTATCTGCACGCGCCCGCCGTCCTGTATGCCGGTCGCGACTTCGCGCTGCGCGGCTTTGCCGTCGGCGACGACGTAGACGTAGAGGCCCGTCTCGCTCGCGTGGAGCGCGCCTTCGGGCACGGTCAGCGTGCCGGCGAAGGATTTTTCAACTATCGCGGCCTGTCCGAACATGCCGGGGCGCAGCCGTCCTCCGGCCTGCTTTTCGTTGTCGAGCACTATTTCGACGCTGCTGGTGCGCGTCGCGGGGTCTACGTACTGGTCGATGCGCGTGACGCTGCCTCCGAAGCTCTCGCCGGGCAGCGCGTCGAAGCGCAGCGTCACGGGCATCCCGACGGCGACGCTGAATATTTTAAGCTCGGGGACGCGCAGCGTCGCCTTGAGCATGCGCGGGTCGGCGATGTCGAGTATCGGCGACGAGGGGGAGATCATCGCGCCCGCGGTCAGCGAGTAGTCGTTGAGCACGATTCCGTCTATCGGCGCGCGTATGATGTAGTCGTTTTTTTCGGATTTCACTCGCTTTTCCTCGGCTTCGTACTGCCGCTCCTTCGCGAGCGCGGCGCGGTATGAGGCCTCGGCGCTGGTGTATTCGGTCTGTATCGCGTCGTACTGCTGCTGCGTGCTGAAGCCTTCTTTGACGAGGCGGCTGTAGCGGTCGAGGTCGGTCTTCGCGTTGAGCATTTCGGCGCGCGCTTTTTCCGTATCGGCGCGCGCGGAGGCGGCCTGCGCTATCGTCGAGAGTATCAGCGCGTCCTGCTGCTCGTGCTCGAGCGTCGCGACGACCTGTCCCTTTTTGACGCGGTCGCCCTGCTTGACGTGGAGCGCGAGGAGGCGGCCCGTGACGCGCGGCAGGAGCTCGACGCGCTCGACTGCGTCGACCTGCATGTTCTGGACGATGCGGCTCGACAGCGTGCGGTCGGCCTTGAGCGTCTCCGTCCTGACTATCGGCGTGAGCAGCGACGGGTCGGTGGGCTTGTCGAAGAGCGTCTCCCTTCGCGCGTAGACCCATGTCGCCGCCGTGACGGCGACGAGCGCGACTATGATTAAGGCCTTGCCGAAGCGCGGGCGTTTCTGTATCTTCATCTTATATGCTCTCCCCGTTCCATGTCGTTATCGTTCCCTCCGTCATCTTGAGCGCGACGGCGGCTATTATGCAGTTGTACTGCGCGCGGTTGTATTCGAGCTGCGCGGCCGTGAGGTCGGACTGTGCCGTGAGCAGGTCGAGCTGCGGCGTGACGCCCTCGCGGTAGCCGACTTCGGCGAGGCGCAGAGATTCGCGCGCGAGGCGCAGCGCCTCCGCGGAGGCGGCGAGGTTTTCGCGGTTCGTCTCGATTTCCGTCCACGCCGTCTCGACTTCGGACTTGATGTCGAGCTCCTTCTGTTCGAGCGCTATCTTGTCCTGCTCGCGCACGGCCTTCGCCTCCATGACGGCGCGGCGCGTTACGTTGCGGTCGAATATCGGTATCGAGAGGCGTACCTCGGCGCGCCACGTGTCGGAGCTCTCGTCGCGCTGGCGGTATGGGCTGAGCCATCCCGCGGACAGGCCCGCGGTCACCTGCGGCAGCATTTCGCTGCGTTCTATCTTTATCTGGTTCGTCTGGTATTTTATCTGCTCTTCGAGCTGCCGGCGGTCGGCGCGGAACTGTGCGGCGAGCGCGAGCGACTCGGCGCGTCCGCCCTTTATCGCGGGCTCGTAGAGCTCGCCTTCGACGGCGCGGCGCGCGCCGGGCTCGATGCCCATGTAGTTCATCAATGAAATTTCGGCGGCTTCGAAGGCTCCGCGCGCCGTCGCGAGCGCCGCGCGGTTTTCCGCGAGCTGCTGCTGCGCGCGTATCACCTCGAGGCGGTTGGCGAGGCCTACGTCGCACATGCGCGAGACCTCGCGGAGGTGGAGTTCAGACGTTTTTACGGCGTCTTCCTCGGCCTCGATGTATTTCTTCTGGAGCAGCACGTTGTAGAAGCGCGCGAAGAGCTCGCCGACCGCGCCGTTCTCGCCGTCGGCTATCGCCATTTCGGCTATCGTGCGCACCTGCGGCGACTGCGCGCGTATCGCGCTGTTGCGACCGCCGGAGTAGACGACCTGCTCGAGCGTCGCTTCGGCGCTGCGGTCGTCGTCGCGCTCGCCGTCGTTCGTCTGCGGCTCGCGCTGCCAGCCCGCCGTGCCGTTCGCTGAGACGGAGGGCAGCAGCGTGCCGTCCGCAGCGAGCTTGAAGGCCTCGGCCTTTATAAGCTCCTGCCGCAGCGAGCGCAGTTCGGAGTTGTTTTTCAGCGTTATCGAGACGGCTTCGGCTATTTTCAGCGGAGCCGCGGCGAAGGACGGGGCCGCGGCGGCAGCGGCGAGCGCAAGAGCCGCCGCCATGATTCCGATTGTTTTATTCATCACGCGCCCCTCCCATGACTTTTCAGACGCCTGTATGCGTTGAAGCGCCGTATCGAAGCTTTAACCCTGTCGGTGATGTCGTCGAAAATCAGATAGACGACGGGAATGACGAGCAGCGTCAGCAGCGTCGAGGTCGTCAGCCCTCCGATGACCGCGACGGACATCGGCTGGCGCGTCTCGCCGCCCTCGGAGAGCGCGAGCGCGACGGGCAGCGAGCCTATGAGCGTCGAAATGGTGGTCATCAGTATCGCGCGCAGGCGCAGCGGCCCGGCCTTGAGGACGGCGGTGATTTTGTCGTCGCCCGCGGCGCGCAGCTGGTTTATGACGTCGACGAGCAGAATCGCGTTGTTGACGACGACGCCGACGAGCAGGATTATCCCCATGAAGCTCATGACGGAGATGCGCAGCCCGCCGAGCGCGAGCAGCCCGAAGGAGCCCGCCGTCATCAGCGGCAGCGAGAACATGACCGTCAGCGGGTGGATGAACGACTCGAACTGTATCGCCATCACCATGTAGACGAGCATTATCGCGAATATCAGCGCGACGGTCATGTAGCGGAAGCTTTCGCGCATGTCCTCGGAGTCTCCCGTCGGCACCATGCTGTACATGCCGTCCTTGGGCGCGTACTTCATGAAGACCTGCTGCATTATCTCTATTCCTTCGCCGGGCGAGATGCCGTCGACGTTGGCTTCGATTTCTATCGAGTGCTGGCGGTTGTAGCGCGTTATGACGTTCGGCGCCATGCCTATTGAGCTCGTTATGACGCCCTCGGCCGGTATCGTGTCGCCGCCCTGCGTCGTTATCAGCGTCTTGAGGACCTTCTCCGGGTCGTCGCGCCCGCTGAGCTCGGAGCGCAGGCGGATGTCGTAGCGGTAGCCGCGGTCGTTGAAGGTTCCCGCGTCGTCGCCGCCGAACCACGTCAGCATCTCGTCGGAGAGGTCGCGTATGCTTATGTTGAGGTCGTCCGCGAGGCCGCGGTTAAGCGCGAGATTGATGCGCGGCTTGTTCATCTGCAGGTCCGTCGTTATGTCGACGAGGCCGCGCGCGTTCTCCGTCAGGTCCTTCTTTATCAGGTCGCCGAGCGCCGCGAGCTCTTCGCTGGTCGGCCCCATGACGACGAGCGATATGTCGGAGCTGCCCCACGTGCCCATCTTGATGTCCGCGTCGCGGTAGCGCGAGAGCTCCTCGCGCAGGCCGCGCATTATGACTGCGGCGCGCGGGCGCAGCGCGCGGTCGATGAGCTCGATGTTTATCGTCGATTTGTAGACCTCCTCGCCGCGTCCGCTGCCTATTTCGCCGTAGGTGTAGGCGACGTATTTGTTCTGCTGGATGAGGTCGACCATTTCCTTCGTTATGTCGGTCGTCACCTCGAGCGAGGTGTCCGCCGGAAGCTCGAGCTCGACGCGCAGGCGGCCCTGGTCCTCCGACGGGAAGAACTCCGTGCCGAGGTTGAATGCGAAGACCATGCCGAGGATGAAGAGCGCTATGCCGGACGAAAGCACGAGCGCGCGGTGGCGCACCGCGAAGCCGAGCGCCCGCTCGTACTGCTCCTCGAGGCGCAGGAACGGGCGTTCGAGCGCGATTTCGAGGAGCGTCGGCTTATGCGAACGCCCCATGATGCGCGAGCAGAGGAAGGGCGTCAGCGTGACGGCGATGACGAGCGATATGGCTATCGTCGTCGAGACGGTCACGCCGAAGGCGTTGAAGTAGCGGCCCATCATTCCGCCCATGAAGGCGACGGGGACGAAGACGGCGAGCGTCGTGGCCGCGCCCGCGACGACGGCGAAGGCTATCTCGTTCGTGCCGTCCTCCGAGGCGCGGAAGGCGCTCTTGCCCATCGACTTGTGGCGCGAGATGTTCTCCATTATGACCGTCGTCGCGTCGACGACCATGCCGACGGCGAGCGAAATGCCCATCATCGACATGTTGTTTATCGTTATTCCCATTAAATACAGGACGGACATGCTGCCGAGAAGGCAGACGGGAATGCTTATGCAGGCGATTATCGTCGCGCGTATCGTGCGCAGGAATACGAACATGATGAGCGCCGTCAGGATTATCGAGGCTATGATGTCGCCGAAGACGCCGTTCATCGAGCGCATGATGAAGCGCGCGTTGTCGGAGACGACGACGAGCGTCGTGCCGACCGGCGCTGTCTTGTTCAGCTCCGCGATGCGCTCGTGCATGAGGCGCGAGAGCGCAACTTCGTTAGCGCCGCGCTGCTTGCGGATGCTGACCATGATGGCGGGCTTGCCCTCGTATATCGACGAGCTGCGCGCGTCCTCGAGGCCGTCCTCGACGCGCGCCACGTCGCGCAGCCGTATGACCGCGCCGTCGCGCACCGCGATGGGCAGGTATTCGAGCTCCGCGGCGGAGGCGTACTCGCCGATGATGCGTATGCCGTACTCCTTCGTCCCCGTCTCGACGCGCCCCGCGGGCAGCTCGACGTGCTTGTTGTATATAGCGTCCTTGATTTCCTTCGTGGTTATGCGGTAGCCCTCGAGCGCCTCGGGGTTGAGCCAGACGCGCATCTCGCGCTCGCGGAAGCCGGGGAGCTGCACGCCGCCGACGCCGCGCACCGTCTGGAGGCGCTCCTGCACGACCTGGTCGACGTAGCGCGAGAGCGTCTTCATGTCCGTGCGCCCGTCGTTCTTGACCGCGACGCGCATAATCGGGCGGTCGCTCGGGTCGAACTTGTCTATTTCAGGCTCGTCGCAGTCGTCCGGCAGCGAGCCGAGCGCGCGGCTCACCTTGTTGCGCACGTCCGCGGTCGCGAAGTCTATGTCGCGGTCAAGCTCGAACTCCACGACGATGACGGAGCGCCCCTCGTAGCTGCTCGAGCTCATGCTCTTGATTCCTTCGATTGTGTTGATGCGCGATTCGAGCACGTCCGTCACGTCGTTGTCGACGATGGCGGGGCTCGCGCCCTCGAGCGTCGTGCGCACGACGACTATCGGGAACTCGACGTTCGGCATCCTCTCGACGCCCATGTTCATGTACGAGTAAGCGCCGAAGATTACGGTGGCGATCGTGATGATGAGGACCGTTACCGGCCTGCGCAGAGAAATTTCCGTGATTTTCATGAAGCGAGCTCACCCTGTATCGTCTATATCTTTTCCCACACTTAACAATTATACATCTTCGATGTGGAGATTTTATGGCGGAACGCCGGCGTTTGGAAAAATATGCGCAGCGGCGCGGCGCGCCGTCAATTGCGGAAGCGCTGGCGCGCTTCGCGCCGGAGGCCGCGGCTTGCGGCGCGGAGGTCGGCGCTG
>UQVV01000092.1 GCA_900544635.1 uncultured Cloacibacillus sp.
GAGATACAGACCTGTATAGTCCACCAGCTTCGCAATTCAGGCAGATACGTATCGTACAAGGGTATAAAGGAGCTGATGGGCAACCTCAAGTCCGTTTACGTAGCTCCTGACGAGGCGTCCGCGCTGTACGCACTCGACGCTTTTGGGGATAAATGTGATAAGAAATACCCCAAGATATCGAAGTCGTGGCGTGACAACTGGGCGAACCTCAGCACATACTTCAAATACCCGCAGGAGATACGGGCGCTCATATACACGACCAACGCCATAAAAGGGTTCAACAGGCAACTTCGCAAAGTCACAAAGGTGAAGTCTGTATTTCCGACAGACGACAGCCTGCTTAAGATGCTGTATCTTACGATGGTGGACATAACGAGGACGTGGACGGGCCGCCGCCAGGACTGGGGTCATATAATTGCGCAGCTGACCGTGTACTTTGAGAGTAGGATTCCCGAGTAAACGGCGTGTTCTGCCTGGACGCATTCTATACGGAAATGGAAGAATTTCAGCATATGCTTCAGGAATACCGCAGAGCTGTATGTGCTGTGCTCTTCAAACGCCTCTGTATAGCGGAAACGGCTGTACTCGTCTATCGCTGTATATTGGTAAAACCGTTTCCCTTCCGCTCCTCCAACGAGACACGCCTTCGGCACGAATTTGACGTCGACCTGTACGCGCTGCCCAGGATATTTCATCTGCTCATATGGCTTGGGTACATATTTCTTCTTGGGGGTAGGAAGAGGCGCGTGGCCTCTCCGATGCGCTTCAGAACCTCGTAGAGAGTAGAGACGCTCCTTTGGTATGCGGGCATCTTGACCTGTCTTTCAGGGATTCAAGCGATCCGTCGTAACGGTTCATCCACCTGTAGACATATTGCCTGTTTGTTTCGTATTTTATTGCGGCTTTGGTAACGCCGTACTTCATAGCGTATTTGATAAGAGATTACCTGTAACGTTCCTTTTGTGATATCCGGCCATGCGGGAAACAGTCCTCATGTCAGTGTATTTGTGGTGAAATTACTTTACAGCATGGACGTGTTTCCCGCTTCTTAATGTTTACGTATTTATATCAACATATGTCTTACATAAACGGACTCTTGTATACTTCTTTATCCGGCTCTTTGTCACATATGTATGGTAAACCTACACCTGTGGGCAGGTAAAATCGGTATTTGTATGGTAAATCTACAGTTGAAACGCGCGACGGCATCACGTGGAGTGTGCCAAAGGTTATGCGCTCTTTGAAAAGCCCGGCAAACAGGGCTGGCGTGCTGATGTCGCCTTCTGTCTTGAAGCTGGATGGGAAATATTATGTTTGGTACGTAGACGAAGACGCCGACGTGTTCCAAGTAAAACGTGCTGAATGTCCGTGTATGTCTTCGATTGCGGACGGCGTAACGGCAGAACTGCGCGGTATGCCCGAGGGACTGACGCCGTGGCACATCGACATAGAGCCGGACGAAGAGAGACTGCTCATGGCTCTGTGTGCCAAAGACCGCTGTGGCAGACATTCCATATTATTCGCGGAAAGCTTCGACCTGGGCTGGAACTGGCAGATAATAGAGAACAAACGGCTTGATCCGATACGCGAATCAGGCGAGGATAGCCTATACAAGGCCGCGCTTACAAAAGACTCAGAACGCGGCTGGAAGCTGTATTATTCGTATAAGGATATTGAGGGACATTGGTATACTCTGATGGAGACAATCTTGCTTTAAAAGAAGTCGACTGATTTTTTTCGGGGACAACTCAACAATAAAAGAGAGGGATAGTAAATGGTTACTCCTCTCTTTTATTGTTGAGGCTATTTTTGTTTAGGCTATCTGCATTCCAATGCCTGCTTCTCGTGCCACCTTATCGCAGTTTCTACGATTTCGTCTATAGACGAGTGCTTCAACCGCCAGTCGAGCGTCTGCTGCGCGGCGGTTGAGTCGGCTACGAGGACGGGCGGGTCGCCGGCGCGGCGCGGGGCGTCGTGCGCGGGGACTTTTTTGCCCGAGACGCGCTCGACGGATTTTATCACTTCGAGCACGGAGTAGCCGGAGCCTGTGCCGAGGTTGAGCTTCAGGTTCTTCCCGTCGGACTTGAGCTTTTCGAGCGCCTTCAGGTGCGCGGAGGCGAGGTCCGTCACGTGGACGTAGTCGCGCACGGCGGTGCCGTCGGGCGTGTCGTAGTCGCGGCCGAAAATTTTTATGTCGGCGCGACGTCCGAGCGCGGCGAAGATTATGAGCGGGATGAGGTGCGTCTCGGGGTCGTGCAGCTCGCCGGTCTCGCACTCCGGGTCTGCGCCGGAGGCGTTGAAGTAGCGGAGCGCCGCGAATTTTATGCCGTGGGCCGCGGAGAAGTCTTCCATCATGCGCTCGATGAAGAGCTTGCTCGCGCCGTAGGGATTTATCGGGCTCTGCGGATGCTTCTCGTCTATCGGGGTGTAGAGCGGATTGCCGTAGGTCGCGGCCGTGCTTGAGAAAATGATTTTATCGCAGCCTCCGCGCATCATCGCGGAGAGCAGCGAGAGCGTGCCCGCCGTGTTGACGCGGTAGTAGTCCTCCGGATGCTCCACGGACTCGCCGACGTACGTCAGCCCAGCGAAGTGAAAGACGGCCTCGGGCTTGTACTCTTCGAATATCGCTGCAAGACGTTCTGTGTCGAGCACGTCGCATTCGCAGAAGGGCCCCCACTTGACCAGCTCTCTGTGTCCGCGGAACAGATTGTCAACCGTCACGGGTGTGTATCCGGCCTTCGCCAGCTCTTTGCAGCAATGGCTGCCGACGTATCCGGCGCCGCCCGTCACTATGCAGTTCGTCATCTTTTACAGCCTCTTTCCGAGCTCGTATGCTTCTTCTATATATTTCCGGCCACCTGTCGCGACGGCGTCCTTCGGGTACATGCCGGGCGCGTATATTTCTCCGGCTATCTCCCATTTCGTGTAGCCGCAGCCGAGACGGAAGGATTCGCGCAGCCCGCCGAAGCACGCCGCGTCATCGTCGCCCGCCGCCGTGACGAGCACGGCTTTCTTGCCGCGCAGGTCGATTTTCGAGTTTTCGCCGTAGAAGGGCAGCAATCTGTCCCAGACGGGCTTTATCTGCGTGCTCCACGAATAGAAGTAAAGCGGCGATGCGAAGACGACGACGTCCGCGTCCGCTATCGCTTCGTAGACTTCGCCCATGTCGTCTTTCTGCACGCAGGGCGCGCCCGCGCTCCAGCAGCGGCGGCAGTCGAGGCGGCCGTTGAGCTTTTTTCCCTGAAGCCTCACGCGGCGCACTTCGCAGCCGTTTTCATCCGCGCCACTCGCGAGCGCCTCGGCGAGCGTCTCCGTGTTGCCGCCCGCGCGCGGGCTGCCGAGCAGTATCGTTACGACCTTTTTATCCTCCACAGTCACCACTCCTCCGTTGTCGTTCGATACCGATATTATAGTTTTAAGGGCCGGATTAGGCCAATGTCTTCGCGTGATGATACAATTAGCTAAAATCGTGCGATTTTTTATAAACGCACGGCGGCCGCGCACTCTCCGCGCGCGGCGCGAAAAAATAGATTCGGAGGCTGATCGATGAGGCTTTCGGCTGAATTCACGGAAGAAAATATTTTCAGGGTTCGCGAGCTGCTGCTCGGGGATTTCAAGAATTTTCCCGCTGTCGTGGCGGGGGACTTTATGCTCGACCGCTACGTCGGCGGCGACGTTTCGCGCATTTCGCCGGAGGCTCCGGTTCCCGTCGTGCGCGTGAGGTCGGAGCGCTTCGTCGCGGGCGGCGCGGGGAACGTCGCGGCGAACCTCGCGGGGCTCGGCGTGCCGGTGTACGCCGTCGGAAGCGTCGGAGACGACCGCGAGGGCGAAATTCTGCTTTCTCTGCCTGTTTTCCGGGATGCCGACGTCAGCGGGATAAGGCCGCTCGGCCCGACGACCGTCAAGACGCGCATACTCGGAGGCGGACGCCAGCAGATGCTGCGGCTCGACCGAGAGGAGATTGTGAATCCGCGCTCCGAGGATATCGCCTTCGCGCTGTCGAAAATCGGGGAGGCGGCGCAGCGCGGCGCACGGCTCGTAATTTTGTCCGATTACGGCAAGGGCTTCTGTTCGCCCGCGATGTGCCGCGCCGTCATAGATTTTGCGCGGGACGCGGGACTTTACGTCTGGGTCGACCCGAAGAAGGACGACTGGGAAGCATACGCTATCACGCCGAACGTGAAGGAGCTCTCCGCAGCGTCGGGGCACGCAGTCGAGAACGAAGACCGCGCAGTCGCGGAGGCGGCTTCGGCGCTCGCCGCGCGCTACGGGATAGAGAATATTCTCGCGACGCGCTCCGACAAAGGGGCGACGCTCGTATCGCGCGGTGAGGTGTCTCACATTCCCGTATGGCCCGTCGAGGTCTACGACGTTTCCGGCGCGGGCGACACGATGCTCGCCGCCGCCTCGGCTTTCGCGTCTGCGGGGCTGCCGCTGCGCGACGCCGCGGTGCTTGCGAACGCGGCCTCGCAGATAGTCATCGGCAAGGTCGGCACATATCCCATAAAAGCCGGCGAACTGCTCGCCGTCGTGACCGGCGGCAACGCCTCCGCGGGCGGCAAGATATACTCCGCCGGCGAGGCGGAGAACCTCTGCGGCAGGTGGCGCGCCAACGGAGAGAAGGTCGTCTTCACAAACGGCTGCTTCGACATACTCCACGCGGGACACGTAGATTCTCTGACGGCGGCGAAGTCGCTCGGGGACCGGCTGATAGTCGGGCTGAATTCCGACGCCTCGGTGAAGCGCCTAAAGGGCGAGAGCCGCCCCGTCAACGGCGAGATATCGCGCGCGAAGGTGCTTTCCGCGCTCGAGGCCGTCGACGCCGTCGTGATATTCGGCGAGGACACGCCCGCGGAACTCCTGTCGCACCTGCGCCCCGACGTGCTTGCGAAGGGCGGCGACTACAGGCCGGAGGATGTCGCCGGGCGCGAATATGCCGGCGAAGTCGTCATCATACCGCTGACCGCCGGATACTCCACGACATCCGTTATAGAAAGGATTTCTCATTCGAAATGAAAAAATGGATAATACTCGACCGCGACGGCACGCTCATAAAGGAGAAGGATTACCTTCACGACCCGGACGGCGCGGAGCTGACCGAGGGAGCCGCCGAAGGGCTGCGTATGCTTTCGAAGCTCGGCTACCGCTTCGTAGTGCTGACGAATCAGTCGGGCATCGGACGCGGCTATTTTACGGAGGACGAGATGAACGCCGTACATCTGCGCGTGGACGAGATGCTCGCATGCGCGGGCGTGCGCGTCGAGGGATGGTTCCACTGCCCGCATAAGCCTTCGGACGGCTGCTCGTGCCGCAAGCCCGCCGCGGGGCTCGCCGTCGAGGCGCAGCGAAAGCTCGGCTTCGACGCTGCGGACATAGCCTTCGTTATGGGCGATAAGGAGAGCGACGTGAAGCTCGCGGAGGCGCTCGGCGCTCCGTCGGTGCTGCTGATGACCGGCTACGGAGCCGCGGAGTACGGGCGCGGCGTGCGCGGCACGCTGAACTGCGCGAACATCCGCGAGGCCGCCTCGGTCATAGCGCGCGGCGAACGCGAAGGCGCGGGCTCCGCCTTCTGCTGCGACCTCGAAGAGCACGCCGCGGCTGTCGGCGCGATGCGCGCGCTCGCGGACGATGTCGGCGAGGCCGCCGCGATGATAATATCCGCGCTGCGCGGCGGCGGGCGTTTCTTCGTCTGCGGAAACGGCGGCTCGGCGGCTGACGCGCAGCACATAGCGGCGGAGCTCTCGGGCCGTTACCTCGCGGAGCGCGAGCCGCTCGACGCGGCGGCTCTTTCGTGCAACGCTTCGGCGCTCACCGCCATCGGCAACGATTACGGCTTCGACAGAATCTTCGCGCGCCAGCTCGAGGCGCACGGACGCGCGGGCGACGTTCTGCTCGCGATATCGACGAGCGGAAACAGCGCGAACGTGCTGGAGGCCGTGCGCAGCGCGAAAAAGCTCGGCATTGCGTCGATTGCGCTGACCGGCTCCGGCGGCGGCGCGCTTGCGGAGGAGGCGGACGCCGCTCTGCGCGTCCCGTCGAACCACACGCCGAGGATACAGGAGATGCACATACTGATAGGCCACGCTCTCTGCAGAATAGTAGAAAAGGCGCTCTGCCGCTGAAACGGCGCGCCGCGCGTGGTAGAATAAGGCGACAATATACATTCGGGAGGAATTGCGCAATGCTGCTGTGCCGGGACTTCAAGTTTGATGCGGCGCATAATCTCATACATTATCACGGCAAGTGCGAACGGCTGCACGGCCATACGTATCATCTGCGCGTCGTGCTCGAGGGCGAGCCGGACGCGGAGGGGATGATTTTCGACTTCGTGGACCTCAAGAAGGCCGTCAACGAGCTTGTGCTCGACAGGCTCGACCACGCCTATATCAACGATATAGTCGAACAGCCGACGGCGGAGTATATCTCGCGCTGGATTTTCCGCGAGCTCGACGCACCGCTGCGCCGCGGCAACTGCCGGCTGTTCGAGGTGCAGCTCTGGGAGACGGAGGGCTCTTCCGTAATATGCCGCAGGGAGGACGTAAAAGATGCGTGACGTTCAGAACGAAGCCGACGACAGAAATTTAGCGATAGACCGCGTGGGGATAAGCGGCATTTCGTGGCCCATCTCCGTGCCGGACCGCGAGAACGGCGTGCAGGAGACCGTCGCCGAGGTGAGCCTTTCCGTTTCGCTGCCGCAGGACTATCGCGGCACGCACATGAGCCGCTTTATAGAAGTTTTGAGCGCGCAGGAGAAGAAAGTAACCTTCCATAATATGGAAGGGCTTCTGGCCTCTCTCAAGGAGCGCCTCCACGCGGAGGACGCGCACGCGGTTTTCGATTTTCCGTATTTTATAACTAAGAGCGCGCCGGTCAGCGGCTCCCGCGGCCGCGTGCGCTGCGACGTGCGTTTCGACGCGGCGATGCTCGGAGACGACTTCGACCTCGTGACGACGGCCGTCGTGCCCATACAGACGCTCTGCCCATGTTCGAAGGAGATTTCAGAGTTCGGCGCGCATAATCAGCGCGCGCACGCCTCCATCTCCGTGCGCCTCGGCTCGTTCGTCTGGCTCGAGGAGTTTATAGAGGCCGCGGACAAATGCGCCTCGGCTCCGATTTACAGCCTTCTGAAGCGCCTCGTCCCTTGTTATGATACCCTCAGTAACCATTTTAAGCAGGCTCTGGTCCATAGATAT
>UQVV01000093.1 GCA_900544635.1 uncultured Cloacibacillus sp.
CTTCTGCGTATATGAGGCTCTCAAGAGAGGCATTACAGTAGAACAGATTCACAACATCACTCTCATTGACGAGTGGTTCCTTGAAAAGCTCAAAAATCTTATTGCCGTTGAAAACGAACTCAAGAACGGCGAGCTTACGGAGGATCTCTATGTTCGTGCCAAGAACAATGGATTCCTTGACAGAACAATTGAAAAAATCACAGGCAGGAAGGTTGAAAATCCGCTTGTTCCTGTTTATAAAATGGTTGATACCTGCGCCGCAGAATTTGAGGCTGAAACTCCTTACTTCTATTCAACATTTGATAAGGAAAATGAAGCTGAGGAATTCATCAAGGAGCAGGAGCGGCGCATGAAGGCCGTCGCGGACAAACTCAAAGGCCGCGAGCCGCTGCGCGTCCTCGTCTACGACAGCGGCAGCAGCGGAGTGTTCACCTGCGCGGGCAATAATTTTGAGAGCCTGCTCATCGAACGCGCGGGCGGTAAAAACATCTTCGGCGACCTCGGCGGCAAGCAGTGGGTCACCGTCAGCTACGAAGAGGTGCTCGAACGCGATCCGCAGGTGATCGTGATACACGACTACGATTCGCCCTCTGTCGAAGCCAAGATAGCTGAGATAAAGGCCAACAGCGCGCTCTCGCAGCTGGACTGCGTCAAGAACGAACGCTTCGTCACGATAGCCCTCGAAAGCGTCCTCCCCGGCAGCCGCATGGCCTACGCCGTCGAACGCTTCGCCGCGGGCTTTTATCCCGAGCTCTTCGCTGACGAATAGCGCGCCGCGCGCGGCTTGACACGAGTTCAAAAATAATGCTAAGTTAAAAGCGGCTCCGCAGACACGCGGGCCGCTTAGTTTTTTATTCGGAGGCAAACGCATGAAACTGAAAATTTTTACAGCCGCCATGATTCTCGCGCTCTCGGCCTGCGCGCATCCGGCGCTCGCGGAAGAGACGCCGCGGTACGCGGAAGGCGAGGCCATCGTCGTAATGCGCGGCTCCCACGCGCCCGCGGCGGCGTCCGCGAAGAGCGCCGCGCCGCAAAGCTCCGGCCTCGCGGGAGGCTCCGTCATACAGTACTTCAATCCGATAGAAGAGCGCCAAGCGCCCGCGAACGCCGCGGCCCGCGCCGCTTCCGCGAAAAGCGAGACGCTGACCGTCGCGCACCTGCGCGCGCCCGAGGGCGTGACGACCGAGGAATTTATAGAACGCCTGCGCGCCGAGCCGGAGGTCGTCAGCGCGATGCCGAACTACATAATGCAGACGCAGGCCGTAACGCCGGACGACGAGAGCTGGCGCGAGCAGTGGGGCCCCGCGGCTATAAACGCGCCCGAGCTCTGGGAGCGCGGCACAGGCTCCGAGGAGGTGGTCGTCGCGGTGATAGACAGCGGCGTCATATACGACCATCCCGACCTCGCGGACAACATGTACACATTTGACGAAGCGACGGCGAACGCGATAATTTCCGAAAATCCCGACATGCTCACCGGCGAAGTGCCGCTCGCTGGAAGCCACGGCGCGTGGTTCCACAGCGAAATAAGCCTACTGGGACTCGGCACGCCGCACACGGGAGTACCCATCGGCCCGCAGCCTACGATGCAAGGCGACGAGGACGAACAGTGGTACATAGATTCCGGCACGATGCAGGAGATGAGCCGCATCGGCGACGTGGAGGGACACGGCACGCACGTGGCTGGCATAATCGGCGCGGTTGGAAACAACGCACGGGGCGTCGCCGGGATAAACTGGAACGTGCGCATAATGGCGGTCAACGTCTTTTCGTCCAGCATTTTCGGCGGCAGGGCCGAGACGAGCGACATAATACGCGGCATAGACTTCGTAGTCGCCGCGAAGCGCGCGGGCGTCAACATCCGCGCCGCCAACATATCGCTCGGCGGCTGGTTCAGCCCGTCTGAGATGGAGGGCAGCGCCTACGACTATAAAATCAAGGAACTCAGCGACGAGGGCATATTGGTCTGCATGGCGGCCGGCAACGACGGGCAGGATATCGACGCTCCGACGGACGGTATGGCGCGCGGGCAGCGCTTCTACCCCGCCTCATTCCGCCACGAAAACACTCTGTCGGTAGGCGCGCTGATGCGGAACGCGGACGGCACGCTCGCGCCGGACACGCCGGGAAACGGCGGCATCGGCTACAGCGACTACAGTTCGAGCGGCGAATGGGTCGACATATTCGCGCCGGGCACGGCTATATACTCCACCTGCCGCACGACGTATCTTCTCAACCGCCAGACGTTCGACGAGTCCGGCTACATCTCGGCGAGCGGCACCTCGATGGCGGCGCCTCACGTAACGGGCGCGGCGGCGCTGCTCGCCTCGCTGATGCCGGGAAAAAGCGCGTCAGAGATAAAGCAGATGATACTCGACGGAGCCGACGGAGGCACGGCGCGCGAGGGCTTCTCGCGCTACGGCGCGCTCGACGTGTACGAGGCGTGGAACGGCTTCGCAGAACAAGTGGATACTGTAGAACCCGACGAAGAGCATGAAAGCGTCACTCCGATATACGCGCAGATTGCTAAGGACGAGACAGCCTTAAGCGACATTTTCTCAAAAGGCGACCTGCGAGCGTACGAAGGCTGCCTCTACCTCGACGCCGGAATAGCCAAGAAGGCCGCGATGAATGTCCGCGCTGATAAAACCGTCGAGGACATCGCGCTCTTCCCCGTCTTTACGGCGCAGAGCGAAGAACTTTCGCAAACCAGCCTCGGCGCGGTCGCTTTTGAAGTGGGCGGAGACGCCTTCGGCGACGGCGCCGCGCTGGCGGACTTGGCTATATGCAAGCTGTTCCCCGACGGTACGGCTCTCGAATACAAAGAAGCCGGAGAAGAGCCGGCTGACGGGACCTTCACCGTAACCGAAGCCGACGGCGGAGCGCTCGCAGGCCCATTCGACGCCGGTAAAAACTACATAATCACGCTCTACATCGAAGACAACGGCTCATACGACCTCGATAAGAACACGGGAAGCATAGTCGACCCGACCGCGATAGTCTCATACAAAAAGCCCGAGACGCACGGCAGCGGCGGCGGATGCTCCGCAGTCTCCGGCGCGGCGGCTCTGCTCGCGCTCGTCGGCCTCCCGTTAATCGCGCGAAAAAAGAAATAAAAAACCAAGCCGCCGGAGCGCAAAGCCCCGGCGGATTTTTTCTCTCCGGCGGCCAAGCGTGAGCGCGGCGCACAGTCCACGCCGCACGCCGCAAACGCGTGAAGCGGCCGCCGCGTTTCGTAAACGCCGCGAATCTGCGCCGCCGCGCGGAAATATATGAAACGGGCCGGAGCTTGCGCCCCGGCCTTGTGCGTATGACGTATGAAATTTTTGATTTACCGCCGCGCGGCTACTTTGCGAAGCCTATCGCGGCGAGCCACTCCGTCACCTCCTCCTTCGCGCCGCGCGCGGAGCTGCCGCCGACGGAGAGGACTTCGGTGTATTTCGCGCCGGGGCAGAGCCGCTGAAGGTCGCGGTCGCAGTTCGCCACTCCGCCGCCTCCGTGCGTCACGAACTGCGCGACGGTCTTTCCGCTCAGGTCGTTAGCTTCGAGGAAGGTCGCGACCGCCATCGGTATCGAGCTCCACCAGTTCGGCGCGCCGATGAAGACGGTGTCGTATTCCGCGAGGTTCTCGACCTTCGCCTGCTTCAGCGCGGGGCGCGCGTTCTCGCGCAGCTCGGCGCGGCCCTGGTCGACGGTCGCGTTGTAGTTCTCGGGGTAGGGCGTCGCGGTCTCTATGCGGAAGATGTCCGCGCCTGTCTGCGCCTGTATCTCCTGCGCGAGCGCCTCGGTGTTGCCGCTCCACGAGAAGTACACGACAAGCGCTTTGCCCGCCGCCTCGCTCCTGCCGCACGCGAGCGAGAGCATGAGCGCCATCGCGAGCGCGGGCAGCATCCCCGCCTTGAAAATTTTCATCATCAGTGTCATTTTATTCAGCCTCCGTCAGTTTTACAGAATTTCCCGAAACCGCGCCGCGCGTGTATATTTTAGCCGCGCGGCTGCGCTTTGCCTTCGTTTGACTACAATCCTTTTAGATACTGCTCGTCGGTGACGGGCTCCATCCAGTTGACGACGTTGCCGCTGTCGTCCGACTGGCATATCGATACGTGCGTCATCGCCGCATCGGGCGAAGCTCCGTGCCAGTGCTTGACTCCGGGCGGGCATTGGATTACGTCGCCGGGATAGGCGCGCGTCACGTCGCCACCCCATGTTCCTGTGAGGCATACGCCCATCGTGACGACCAGCGTCTGTCCTACCTGATGCGTGTGCCAGTTGGAGCGCGCGCCGGGCTCGAAGGTTACGTAAGCGCCGCTGAATTTCGCGGGGCCTTTCTCTGGGAAGATGTTGTCGATGCGCGCCTTACCGGTAAAGTACTGCGCCGGTCCCTGCACGCTGCCGTAGGTTCCCGCGCGGATTATATCCTGCGTCTTGCCGAGATACTGGTCGTCGTCAGCCGCGAAGGCCGTCCCCGCCGCGAGCATCGAGAGCGCGGCAGCCGCCGCCATTACTTTTTTCGTCACGTTTTTCATAATTTACGCCTCCTTGAAAATTTTATGCAGTTTCCCGCGCGCGGCGGCCTTCGCCGTGTGTCCGCGCTTTCAGCCTAATTGATAGAGCGCGCTCGAAGTCAAGCGCCGCGCGCTATTCCATGCGCTCGATGCGCACGGCCTCGCCGAGCGTCGAGACTTTGTCCGCGCCTTCGACGAAGCGCCCGAGCGGCACAAGTCCGCGCGACTCGCGGAACGGCTTGTAGAATACCGAGAGGTTGCCCCACGGCGCGTAAAGCGCGAGGGTTCCGGCCTCCGGCGTGCAGCTTTCGGGCGCGCCCTCCGCCGACAGCTCTTTCTCCGTGTAGGCGATACGCTCGACGCCGTTGAAATCTTTGAAATCGACGGTGACGGGCAGCATCGCCCACAAACTTTCCGCCGACTGGCTGCCGTTGAGCTCCGCGACCGCCTCGCCGCCGCTCCACGTGAATTTCACGCGCTTCGGCGCATCGGCCCACGCGGCGCTCGCGATTACCAGCAGCGCCATGACGCAGACCGCAGTCAAAATTTTCATTTTCATTCGCTCCTTCCGTTTCGCCGCGCCGTCTCTCCGCGCGGCCCTGATGCGCGTATTCTATTTTGCCGCGCGCCTCGATGTCTAATACCTGCGTTGAATTACTTTCTCATGCCTTCGGCGTATGGATTGCGCGGCGGCGCGCTGTTATAATCAAAGCCGGGAATTTTCAGTACGAATCTGCAATCGGAGAAAAGGGGGCGGCTTTATGGAGACGCGGGTGCTGAAGTACTTCCTCGCCGTGGCGCGCGAGGAGAACATAACGAAGGCGGCGGAGCAGCTGCACATCACACAGCCGACGCTTTCACGCCAGCTCGCGCAGCTTGAGGAGGAGCTCGGCGTGCATCTCTTCGAGCGCGGCACGCGGCGGACGACGCTGACGAGCGAGGGGCTTCTGCTGCGCCGGCGCGCGGAGGAGATCGTCGAGCTGATGGACAAGACGGAGCGCGAGCTAGCGGAGCAGGAGGAGCTGGTCGACGGCACGGTCTCGATAGGCTGGGGCGAGCTGGAGTCTGTGAAGCTCGTCGCCGCGATGCTGCGCGCCTTCAGCGAAAAATATCCGCTCGTGCGCTACCGCCTGTACAGCGCGAACGCAGACCACACGAAGACGCAGATAGACCGCGGCCTGCTCGACGTCGGCCTTCTGCTCGAACCAGCGGACATTTCCAAATATGAGTTCGTCCGTCTCGGCGTGAAGGAGCGCTGGGCCGCCATCATGCCGCCCGACGACCCGCTCGCAGCGCTCGAAACGATACGCCCCGGCGACCTTCGCGGGCGGCGGCTGATAATCCCCTTCCGCCCCAACGTGCAGAGCGAGCTTATAAACTGGCTCGGCGACGCATACGACGCGGACTGCGTCATGTGCGTCAGCAACATGAGCACGAACTCGGCGATTATGGCGAAGCACGGCTTCGGCTGCGCGCTCGCCGTCGAGGGCAGCCTGCCCTACGCAGACCCGAACGAGCTGGCGCAGCGCCCGCTCGAGGGGCTCGTCTCCACATCCGTGCTTGCGTGGAAGCGCGAGCAGCCCTTCTCCCCCGCGGTGACGAAGTTCATAGAGTTCGTAAAATGCTTCCCGGGCATCGAGAACCGATAAAATCAAAGCATTAGACATAAACGCATAACGAAATTTATAGTGTAAGCGCCCCGGCACGAGAGCGAAGCTCCGCGGAACGGGGCGCTTAATCGTATGTTACGCGCGGCGGCGTGAATTCGCGGCGCGCGTACAAATTTATCGCTGGGGGGAATTTTTATGAACAGACGCGATTTTCTGAAAACGACGCTCGCGGCCGCCGCGGGCGGAGCGGTGTTCGGCGGGCTGCGTCTTACGGACGCACGCGCCGCGGAGGCGGCTCCCGCGGGAGACGGCGTGAAGAAGAAAATTTTGATAATCACGGGCAGCCCGCGCGCTCACGGCAACTCCAACACGCTCGCTGACGAGTTTACGCGCGGCGCGCGCGCGGCGGGCCACGAGGTGGTGCGCTTCGACGCGGGGCTGAAGAACGTCCGCCCATGCACGGCCTGCAACCACTGCGGAATGCAGGGCGAGTGCATACTCGACGACGACGACTTCCCGTTCGTGCGCGAGCATATCGCGACCTCGCAGGCGGTGCTCTTCGTCTCACCGGTCTACTATTACACGATTTCCGCGCAGCTCAAGGCCGTCATCGACCGCTTCTACGCGATCAACGGCACGGTGCACGACCGCAAGCGCTCCGGCTTCATCCTGACGCTCGCGAACAGCGACATGGAGCGCGTGCAGCCGATAATCGACTACTTCCGCAAGGGGCTCTACGACTATCTCGGCTGGGAGTACGCGGGCCACGTCGTAGGCACGGGGCTCTGGCCCGCGGGCGCGGTGAACGGCACGCGCTTCATGGACGAGGCCTACCGCCTCGGGCAGAATATATAAAAATCACGCGAAGGAGCTGGAAAACATGTCTCTCGGATTCACTGAAATACTTCTGATAGCGCTCTTCATCCTCATCGTCTTCGGCGCGAAGCGCATACCGGAGCTTGCGCGCGCGATGGGGCGCGCGTCCT
>UQVV01000094.1 GCA_900544635.1 uncultured Cloacibacillus sp.
GGCTCGAGGCCGCGTCGCAAGCGCAGCTTTGAGGCACTCGCCGCGAACGAAAAAGGGAGGCGGCGCGCGGCCTGCCTCCCGTCAAATTTCAAAAGCTTCGCGAAGCGCGCGCGGCTTACCCGCGCAGCCCCTCGACGGCTTCCTTTATGCGCTTCATACCCTCTTCGATATAATCGTAGCCGCGGCAGTAGGCGAGCCTGATGTAGCCCGGCATTCCGAAAACTTCGCCCGGCACCGTCGAGACTCCGGCTTCCTCGAGAAGCCACGAGCAGAACTTGAAGCCGTCCATGCCGAGCGACGAGATGCGCGGGAAGGCGTAGAAGGCTCCCGCCGGAGTGATGGCCTCGAAGCCCTCGATTTTGTTGAGCCACGAGACGACCATGTCGCGGCGGCGGCGGTACTCCTTCACCATCGCCTCGACGTCGGGGCCCGCGTGCGCGAAGGCTTCGACGACGCCCGCCTGCGCGAACGAGTTTGCGCAGGTCGTGAGGTTCTGGTGGCACTTGTTCACGTACTGGCGCATAGCCGCGGGCGCGACTATCCAGCCGATGCGCCATCCGGTCATCGACCACGTCTTCGACGCCGCGGATACGGTCACGGTGCGCTCGTCCATTCCGGGTAGGCTCGCGATGCTGACGTGCTCGCCGTCGTAGAGGAACTTCTCGTAGCACTCGTCGGATATCACCCAGATGTCGTTCTCTATAGCGAAGGCCGCGATCTCTTCGAGATTCTCGCGCGTGAGCACCGCTCCGCTCGGGTTGTTCGGCGAGTTCAGCAGTATCGCCTTCGTCTTCGCGGTGCGCGCCTTCTTCAAATCTTCTACGTGCAGCTTGAAGCCGTCCTCCATCCTCGTCGCGACGGGGACGAGCACGCCGTTCGCAATCGCGAGCACGTCGGCGTAGGCCGAGAAGTACGGCGCGGGCACGATGACCTCGTCGCCGGGCTCGAGCAGCGTCAGGAACGACGCCGTCAGCGCCTCCATCGCGCCGTTCGTGATGACGACGTTCCTGTCGGCGTCGACGTCCATGCCGTTGTCGCGGCGGTACTTCTCCGCGACGGCGCAGCGCAGGTCGTAAGCGCCCGCCATGTCGGTGTAATGCACGTTGCCCGCGCGCAGCGCCGCGGCCGCGGCCTCCTTCGCGCACTCGGGCGAGTCGAAGTCCGGACGCCCTATCTCCATGTGGATGATGCTGCGCCCCTCGCGCTCCATCTCCTCGGCGCGCGCGAGTATCTCGCGTATGCCGCCCGCCATCTTTATCGAAGCCATACGGCTGTTCGGAAACGTTACCTTGGTCGTCATGAGCATTCCCCCTGCCAATGATTTTACACAACGTATATTATTACAAATCGCGCCGTTTCGGGCAAAAGCCACAAAAATTTTTCGTTCCGCGCGCCGCGGCGCGTTTTTACAGATTTTTGACGGGGGCACGCTATAATAGCCTGAAAAAAATCCGAGGGGGAAATTTTTATGAGTATCAAGACGCCGGCGGAAATTTCTCAGGCCGCGCTCGCGGCGGGAATCGCGAAGAGCCGGCTCGCGCTCGGGACTATGCTGCTGATGGGCTTCCTCGCGGGAGCATATATAGGAATGGGCGGATATTTCATGCTCGTCGTCACGCAGGACGCGGCGCAGGTGGCGGGCGTCGGCATCTCGAAGCTTTTGGGCGGCGTCGTCTTCTCGCTCGGACTTTTCCTCGTGCTCACCGCGGGCGCGGAGCTCGTGACCGGCAACTGCCTCATGCCTATCGCATACCTTTCCAAGAAAATCTCCTTCGCCGCGATGCTGCGCAACCTTTGCGCAGTCTATTGCGCGAACTTCGCGGGCGCGCTCTTCTTCGCGGCGCTCATATATTCGAGCGGGCTCATCTCCGAGCAGTGCGGCGCTGCGGCGCTCTCGCTCGCGGCGATGAAGTCGTCGCTCCCCGTCTCGTACATGCTCATACGCGGCGTGCTCTGCAACTGGTTCGTATGCCTCGCCGTCTGGATAGCCTTCGGCGCGCAGGACACGGCGGGCAAGTTCGTCGCAGCGCTGCTGCCGATCTCCGCCTTCGTCGCGATGGGCTTCGAGCACTGCGTGGCCAACATGTTCTTCATCCCGCTTGGCCTCATGCTGAACGGCGGCGCGCTCCCCGCGCTCACCGCCGCGGCCTTCGCGAAGAATCTTTTCTTCGTCACGATAGGCAACGCTGCGGGCGGCGCAATTTTCGTCGCGCTCTTCTATTTCCTGATTTTCCGCAAGGAGCTGGCGAAGGCCTAACCGCGCACGCCCGCAGATAAACGGCGAACTTTTCCCGCCCGCGCAGGGGCGGGATTTTTTTGCGTTTTACAACGCGAGAATTATTGAGATTGGCGGCGGTTGGTGGTATTTTATCAAGATAAAACATCGACGGCCGGCAACGGATTTATTTAGGGTCTGGAGGTGGAAGAATGGGCTGCTTCAACATCTTCGCCGCCGCGTCGCAGAGCCGCGACGAGCAGTTGAAACGAATGACCGAGGCTCCTATCGGGCCTCTTATAATATCTCTCGCGATACCGACGATACTGAGCATGCTGACGACGGCGCTCTACAACACCGCGGACACATACTTCGTCTCGCAGCTCGGCACGAGCGCGAGCGGCGCGGTCGGCGTCGTCTTCTGCCTCATGGCCATCTTTCAGGCGACGGGCTTCACGCTCGGCATGGGCGCTGGAAGCGTCATCTCGCGCAGGCTCGGCGGCGGCGACGCCGCGTCCGCGAGCGCCTACGGCTCCGCATCCTTCTTCTGCGCGCTGACGCTCGGGACCTGCATCTGCGTCCTCGGGCAAATTTTCATCGACCCGCTGATGGTTCTGCTCGGCTCCACGCCCACGATACTTCCTTACGCGCGCGCCTACGCGCGGTGGATTCTGCTCGGCGCGCCCGTGATGTGCTGCTGCTTCGTGATGAACAACATCCTGCGCGCGGAGGGGCACTCTGCCTTCGCGATGTGCGGCCTCGTCACCGGCGGGCTGCTGAACATCGTGCTCGACCCTATTTTCATTTTCACCTTCGGCCTCGGAATTTCCGGCGCGGCGGCGGCGACGCTGCTGAGCCAGTGCGTTAGCTTCACAATCCTCGCGTCGTTCTTCCTGCGCGGCAAGAGCATGGTCGGCATAAGCGTGAAGAATCTCCCGCGGCGCGCGGCGACGTACTGCGAGATCGTGCGCCTCGGCTTCCCGTCGCTCTCGCGCCAGGGGCTCGCAAGCATCTCGACGGCGGCGCTCAACGCAAGCGCCGGAGCTTACGGCGATGCCGCGGTCGCCGCTATGTCCATCGTCGGCAGGATATTCATGTTCATACTCTCGGTGATGATCGGCCTCGGCCAGGGCTTCACGCCGGTCGTCGGCTTCAACTACGGCTCTACTCGCGCGTGCGCGAGGCCTTCTGGTTCACCGTCAAGGCCGGCATGGCGCTGATGACGGCGCTGACTCTCGCCGGATGGATTTTCGCGCCGGAGATTATCGCGCTCTTCCGCGCCGACGACGCGGAGGTCATAGCGATAGGGACGCGCGCGATGCGCTTCCAGTGCGCGGCGCTGATGCTTCAGCCGCTCTTCGTCGCGACGAACATGATGCACCAGGCCTCGGGCTTCGCGTGGCGCGCGACCTTCCTCGCATGCACGCGGCAGGGCATTTACTTCCTCCCGCTCATAATCGTGCTGCCGCGCATGTTCGGCATGACCGGCGTCGAAATTACGCAGACCGTCTCGGACGCCTTCAGCTTCGCGACGAGCCTGCCGTTCCTATATTATTTTCTGCGAAGACTGAAAGACCAGGAAAGATTCGTGAGGTAACGCTGAATGGCAGATTTTAAGAAATTTTTCTCCGGCATCTTCTCGACCGGCGCGCAGTCGCTGACGGAGGGCAGCATCCCGCTGCTCCTCACGCGCTTCGCGATTCCCTACATGGCGGCGAACCTGCTGCAGGCGCTCTACGGCGCGGCCGACATGATAATCGTCGGACAGTTCACCGACGCGGCTGGGCTTTCGGCCGTCTCCATCGGGAGCCAGTTCATCTTCATGATTAACAGCATCGTCATCGGGCTTTCGATAGGCGGCACGATAATGATCGGGCGCTTCTTCGGCGCTGGCCGCACGGAGGAGATACACGACACCATCGGGACTATGCTGACGCTCTTCGCTCTGCTGAGCGTCGTCATAACGGTTGGGCTGCTCCTGTTCATCGACCCGATAGTGTGGCTGCTCGGCACGCCGGAAGAGTCGTTCGAGCCGACGCGCGGCTACGTCTTCATCAACGTCGCGGGGCTCGCGACGATGTTCGCCTACAACGCGCTCGCGGCGGTCTTCCGCGGCTTCGGCGACTCGACCTCGCCGCTGATGTTCGTCGCGGTGGCCTGCGTGCTCAACATCGTCGGCGACCTCGCGCTCGTCGGCATCTTCGGCATGGGCGCGAACGGCGCGGCGATAGCGACGGTCTTCTCGCAGGGATTTTCCGCCTATCTCGCCGTCGTCTACGCGCGGCGCGCCGATTATCACTTCGACTTCAAGCTAGCGAGCATGAGGATAAAATGGGACAAGCTCGTCAACCTCCTGCGCATCGGCCTGCCGATGGCGGTGCAGTTCTCGCTGACGAGCATCTCGTTCATCTTCATACTCGCGACGGTGAGCAAGATGGGCGGCGTCGCGGCCGCCGCTGCGATAGGAATCACAGGAAAGCTCAACGGCTTCACGATGCTGCCGCCGCACTCCTTCGCGGCCGCGATTTCTGCGATGGTCGCGCAGAACATCGGCGCGGGCAAGCCGAAGCGCGCGCGCTCGACGATGTTCTCCGGCCTCGCGATTTCGCTCGCCTTCGGCGTCGTCACCTTCGCGGCGCTCTTCTTCTTCCCCGAGCCGGTGATACGGATATTCACGCCGGACCGCGAGCTCATCGACGCGACGGCGCTCTATCTCAAATCCTTCAGCATCGACTGCGTGCTCGTCTGCCTCGTCTTCTGCCTCAACGGCTTCTTCAACGGCTGCGGCCACACGACCTTCACAATGATGAACAACATCTTCTGCGCCTTCGCGGTGCGCGTGCCAGCGACGTGGATTCTAAGCGGAATCGCCGGCGCGAGCCTTTTCACCATAGGCTTCGCCGCGCCGCTCGCCTCGCTGCTGACGATAGTGATAAGTCTCTGGTTCCTCAAGAGCGGGAAGTGGAAGACGCCGCGGTAAGATAAAGCAAAGCTCCCGGCGTTGTGCCGGGAGCCGTGAACATCCAGAATTTTACGTTCGCGCCGTGCGTTTACCGTCACGGTGCGTTTTCAGTAATCTATCCCCGCAGGTCCGCGTTCCAGTCGACTATGCGGCCCGTTCTCGGGTCTATCTCGAATTCGTACTTTATGCCTTCGTGGAAGAGCTCGCCCTCGTAGCGCGCGTCATGTCCGCCGCCCTCGCGGTGCATGCGGATGTCTCTGAAATGCGAGCCGGGGACTTTTTTCTGGACGACGCGCTTCGCCTCGTCGAGGCTGACGGGGCTGCCGCCGAGCGTGCGGAGCCAGTCGTCGTCTACTTCGTAGTCCGCGCCGATGATGCGCCCGCTCTCGCGCGCGACCTCGAACTCGTAGTCGCCGTAGCGCGTCTCGAACTCAACCTTGAAAATGGCGATGCCGTTCTCGCGGCCGCTCTTGATTTCGACGTTGTAGGCGTCCCTCTCCGGCACTCCAGCGTTCTTCAGAGCGATGGCGAACGCCTGCTCGCGTCCAATCTCCGCGCACTGCGCCGGAACGGCCCCAGCGCCCATGACCAATGCGAGGCAAAGAGCGAGGCACGCGACGGACATTTTTACTTTCACGATACATTCCTCCCTGATGGAATTGTTGCCAGTATATGATACCAGATTACAGGTCGAGCTTCATCTCTCCGGGCTTGATGAAATTCATCCTCCGCATCGCCTCCGCTATGACGAGCGTCGTCACGGCGGGCAGGACGAAGTGCATCAGCGCGATCTGCATCAGCACGGCGGGCGAGCCGCCCATCGCCTCGATTGCGCCGAACTGTCCGACGAGGCCGCTCGTCCCCATGCCCGCGCCCGACGGGACGTTCGTCATCTTGAATACGACCGTCGATATCGGGCCGAGGATGAAGCTCGCGAGCGTCGGCGGAATCCAAATCATCGGATGGCGCACGATGTTCGGCATCTGGAGCATCGAGGTGCCGAGCCCCTGCGACAGAAGCCCCGCGACGCCGTTCTCTCGGAAGGACATGACCGCGAAGCCGACCATCTGCGTCGAGCAGCCGACCGCCGCGGCCCCCGCCGCGATGCCCGAGAGGTTCAGCGCCACCGCGATGGCCGCGCTCGATATCGGGAGCGTGAGGATCATGCCCATTATCGCGGAGACGAGCGCGCCCATCGGCCCCGGCTGCAGCTCCGTCGCGCGCATTATCACGAGGCCGAGCCACGTCATCATAGCGCTCACGGGCGGGCCGATGAGCTTTCCCGCGGCCATGCCGGCGATGACGGTCAGCGCGGGCGTCGCGATTATATCCACCGGCGTCTCCTTCGAGACCGCCTTGCCGAACTCCGCGCCCACTATCGCCGATACGAAAGCGCCGACCGGCCCGCCCCACGCGTTGCCGGCGAAGCCAGCCGCGACGCACGAGAAGACGACCATAGGAGGAGCCTTGAGCGCCTGCGCGACGGCGACCGCGATGGCCGGGCCGACCATCTGCCCGGCGAGGCCGCCGAACTCGACGAGTATCGGAATCCCGCACTTCGAGCCGATCGTCTTGAGTATCAGCCCCGTGATGAGCGACGCGAAGAGCCCGACGCCCATAGCGCCGAGCGCGTCCACGAAGTAGCGCGAGAAAGAAAAACGAATGTCCTTGCGTGCAAGGAAGGCCGAGATTGGATTGGATGAAGACGACAATTTTACCGCCCCGTTCAAAATGGATTTCCGCAGCGATTGTATTAAGAACGGCGTACACTGTCAAATTCGCGAAATATATCTCTTTATCGTCGCGCGGCGGAAAAGTCCGGACGCGCCGCGCACATAAAAAAGCGCCGCGCGGGAAATTTCCGGCGCGGCGCTTTTTATGTTAT
>UQVV01000095.1 GCA_900544635.1 uncultured Cloacibacillus sp.
TTTCGCCGCGAGCGCTATGTCGAGCCTGTCGTTGACGAAGAAGAGCGCGCCGCGCTCCGCGCAGAGCTCTTTCAGCTTCAGCGCCGTCTCGTAGGTTTCGCGCCCCGTCCATGTCTTTACGCGCAGCTGCACCGCCGTGACGCCGCCCGCGAGCGCGGCGCGCGTCTTTTCGATTACCGCCTCCGGCGCGTCGCCCTCGCCGCATATCATGTAGAGGCGGAGCTTCTCCGCGAGTTTCTTCCTATCGTACATTTTTCTCCTCCTCGGAATTGAGTTCCGCAAGCCAGTCCATGAAGGCGGTGCGGAACGAATACGGCCCCGCCGAGGCGCTGTCCTTTTCGGCCAGGGCCGCGGCGCGGCGGAAGAGCTTCAGCGCGCGCAGCGACGCCTCGAAGGGCTCGTACTCCGCGCAGAAGAGCGCCGTCGCGCTGCCGAGCGCGCAGCCGATGCCGCTCGTCATCGCGAGCAGCCGCGAGCCGCCCTCTATCACCTCGCGCCTGTCGCCTGCGGCGTCGGAGAGAAAATCGAGCTTGCCTGTGCAGTATACTGCCGCGCTGAATTTCCTCGCGCATTCGGCCGTTATCTCCGCGGCGCGCGTTTCCTCGCATTCGCTCGAAACTCCGCGCGGAGCCGCGCCCTCGCCGCAGAGCGCGGCGATTTCGGAAAAGTTGCCCTTTATGACGGAAAATTTTATCTCCGAGAGCAGCGCGTCGGCCGCCTCGGTGCGGAAGCGCGAGAAGCCGTAGCCGACCGCGTCCATGACTATCGGGCGCTTCGCCGCCGATGCCGCGCGCGCCGCCGCGAGGTAAAGCTCGCGCGCGCAGTCGGGCGGCGTGCCGATGTTGATGAGCAGCGCGTCGCAGGACGAGGCTATCTCCGCGGCCTCGCCTTTCTGCGGCGACATTATCGAGACGCCGCCGAGCAGGGCCACGCAGTCGGCCTGGAGCTGCGCGGAGACGGTGTTCGTTATCTGATAGACGAGCGGTTTAGCCATTGATTATCTCTGTCCACGGCATCGTCACGGCGTGTCCGAGGCAGCCCGCGCCGTGTCCCGCCGTGACGCCGTAATGCAGCCCCGCGCGCAGATAGAGGCGCGCGCGCGTCACGGCCTCTTCGAGGCCGCAGCCCGCGGCTAGCTCCGCGGCTATCGCCGAGCTGAGCGTGCAGCCAGTGCCGTGGTTCGCGGTCGTGTCGATGCGCTTGTCCTCGAAGAGCGTCATTTTGCCGTCAGCATAAAGCACGTCTGTAATCACGTCCGGCTCGCCGCCGAGATGGCCGCCCTTGACGAGCACCGCGCCGCAGCCGAGCTTCGCTATCTCCTCCGCGGCGGCCTTCATCTCTTCGACTGTGCGCACCGTCATGCCGGTCAGCTTCTCGGCCTCGGGCAGGTTCGGCGTCACTATCATAGCCATCGGGACGATGATGCTCTTCACGGCGTCCACCGCGTCGGCCTCGAGCAGGGAGTCGCCGCTCTGCGCGACCATAACGGGGTCGACGACGAGCTTTTTCACGCCGAGCTCCGAAAGCCCCTCAGCGACGGCGCTTATCGCGCCGCGGTTGCCGAGCATCCCCGTCTTCACCGCGTCGAGCGGGAAGTCGCGCCCGACGGCGAGAATCTGCGCCTTTATAATCTCGGGCGGAACGGGGTGGATTCCCGTCACGCCGACGGAGTTCTGCACCGTCACCGCCGTTATCGCCGACGTGCCGAAGACCTTGAGCGAGGCGAAGGTTTTCAAATCCGCCTGAATCCCCGCGCCGCCGCCCGAGTCGCTGCCCGCGACGGTCATAGCCAGCCCTCTGTATATGCCGTGTCTCATATTTGAGTCCTCCTTGATAAAAGCTTCCCGCGCGAAAATGCCGCGCCGCTTCGCGATTATCGCGCCCTGCGCGGCGTGCGCGCGGAAGTCTCTCGCGCGTAAAATTATCGTTCCGCGCGCGCGCGGTGTCAACTTGACAAACGCGGCGGCGCTTGCTACAAATTGCGCGGAAAGGCGGTGCGCCGTTGAATTTGTTGGAATTGCCGGATATTACGATAGAGGGCGGGGCGCGAGGGGAATCCGCGCCGCTCGTCATGGTGCTCGGAGGGCGCGCGCCGTCGCCGGAATTTCTCGCCTCTCTCGCGCGCGGCTGCGAGCTCTGGGCCGTCGACAGGGGAGTGGAGGCATGCCGCGCGGCGGGAATAGCGCCCGCGGTGCTCGTGGGCGACCGCGACAGCGGCAGCGCGGAGGGCTGGCGCTGGGCCGCGGAGCGCGGCGCTGCGACGCGCGAGTATCAGAGCGACAAGGACCTCACGGACTTTCAGCTCGCGCTCGAAATTTTTGCGGACGAGCGTAAAAACAGCGAAAAAAATATAATTTTAACGGGCGCGCTCGGCGGCAGGTTCGACCATCTGTGGAGCCTGACGCTCTCTTTTCTGAACATGACGCGCGCCGGAGTTCCGTTCTGCATGGCGGACGACCGCGAGGGCATGATATTCGTCCGCGGCGGCGAACGTTACGTGCTCGCCTTCGCGCGCAGGCCGAAGGCGCTCTCGCTGCTTTCGTTCTCGCCAGTCTGCTCCGGCGTGAATTTGAGCGGCGTACACTGGCCGCTGACCGGCGCGGAGCTGCGCCGCGACGTCCCATACGCCGTGAGCAACCGCGTGGAAGGGGAGGGGCGCGTCGAAGCTTCGTGCGCCTCCGGCACGCTCGGCCTCTACTGGACGTGGGGCGACGCCTTTTAACGGGCCTCCGCGCTCTTTACTAATGCCGGGCAGCCCCCGCTCATGGTAGAATAGGCCGGTAACTGGAAATATAAGGATGTGAGTCGATGTTTGGACATATTTTCTCGCCCGGCGGACTGGCGAACCTGCTGCTCAGCGTTCCCGCCGTTCTTTGGGCGATCACCTTTCACGAATTCTGCCACGGCTTCGCGGCGAAGATGCTCGGCGACCCGACCGCCGAGCGCGAGGGGCGGCTCTCGCTGAACCCGCTCGACCACCTAGACCCGGTCGGCGCGCTCTGCCTCCTGCTCTTCCGCTTCGGCTGGGCGAAGCCCGTGCCTATCGACACGCGCTACTTCAAGCACCCAAAGCGCGACATAATCATCGTGAGCCTCGCGGGCGTCGCCGGCAACCTGCTGACCGCCTTCGTCTGCGCGCGGTTCGTGAGCTTCTTCCCCGGCCTCTTTTCGAGCTGGGGCGCGCAGCAGTTCATCCTGCTCATGATATACATCAACCTCGGCCTCGCGGCCTTCAACATCATCCCGATACCGCCGCTCGACGGCTCGCGCATACTCTACGTGCTGCTGCCCTACCAGTGCATGAAATACTACTACTGGCTCGAGCGCTACGGGATGTTCGTCGTCGTCGGCCTGCTCGTGCTCGGCATATTCCCGTACATCATGTACCCGATAATGACCGTGCTCTTCCACATCGTCATGTTCTAGGAGAAAAGCCGTGAAGAAGATACTCGTGACCAACGACGACGGCGTTTACGCCGAAGGCATAGGGACGCTCGCGCGCGCGCTGCGCGAGGCGGGCTATGAGGTCCTCGTCTGCGCGCCGGACAGGGAGCGCAGCGCCTCGGGACACTCGATGACGATGGACCGCCCGCTGCAAATCAAGCGCGCGGACGCCGCTCGCACAGACGGCGCGGAGGCGTGGTGCTGCGACGGCACGCCGACCGACTCCGTCATAATGGGGCTCGAGGTGCTGAAATTCCCCGCCGAGTTCGTAATATCGGGCATCAACTGCGGCCCGAACCTCGGCGACGACATCACCTACTCCGGCACGGCCTGCGCCGCGATGGAGGGAGTGATCGCGGGCCTTCCCTCGATGGCCGTCTCGCTCGTTTGCAGCTCGCGCGACAAAGTCCTGCATTACGAGACGGCGGCGCGCGCCGCGGTTGAAATCCTCGAATGGACGAAAGCTCACCCGATGGAGCCGGGGCTCTTCTACAACGTCAACGTGCCGAACGTCCCGACCGGCGAGCTGCGCGGCGTGAAGCTCGCGCGCAAGGGCAAACGCCGCTACCACGACAAAATCACGGTAATCAAAACGCCCTTCGGCGGCGAGGCCTACTGGGTCGGAGGCCGCATAGAGGACGACATGGCGGAGGACACCGACGTATTCGCCGTAGCGCACGGCTTCGCCTCCGTCACTCCCGTCCATCTTGAAATGACCTCGTTCGCCGCGCTTGAGAAAATCTCCGCGCTCGACATGGAGCGCGAGGTGAATGCGGCCCTCGGCAAAAATTAAACGCGGACGGCGCGCCGGTTCATTTTGAACACTGACGCGCAGACGGTTGACAGAATCTCGTTATCTGTTAAAATGTTCCACAAGTTTTAAGAAAGGAGGGGCGGCTGTGAGGCTTTTATCTGTTGGACGAATAAGACGTATACGACGAATCGACCGTACCGGGCATAATGGGTTATGCAGTGACGGGGACATGAGTTCGATCATTCGGCGACAGAGATGAGGAGCCACCGGCTGAAAGCGCCTCTCGCAAAGAAAATCAAAACTTCGCACCCCTGAGCGTAACGAAACGAAGCGGACGCTAAAAGCGTCAACCAGGGTGGCACCGCGGGTAATAAGGCCCGTCCCTATCTGAAAAGGATAGGGACGGGCTTTTTTATATTTTAGAAAAACATAAAAAATTTCTAAGGAGGAAATTCAAATGGCAGCAGAGAAAAAAGGAAAGGTAATACTGGCTTACAGCGGAGGACTCGACACATCGGTCGCCATTCCGTGGCTCCACGAACAGGGATACGAGGTCGTCACGCTCACGATGCACGTCGGACAGCAGGCCGACAACCTTGAAGAGATAAAGGAAAAGGCCTACGTCGCCGGAGCCTCGAAGGCCTACGTCGTCGACCTGCGCGAGGCCTTCATCGACACCTTCGTATGGCCCGCGCTCAAGGCCAACGCGACATACCAGGGCGTATATCCGCTCAACTCCGCGCTCTCGCGCCCGATGATAGCCCAGGCGCTCATCTGGTGCGCCGAGAAGGAAGGCGCCGTCGCAGTCGCCCACGGCTGCACCGGCAAGGGACAGGACCAGGTCCGCATCGAAGTCGCATGCAACGCGCTCAACCCCGACATCGAAGTCCTCGCGCCCGTCCGCGACTGGGGCTTCACGCGCGAAGAGGAGATGGACTACGCCGCGGCGCACAACGTCCCCGTACCCACGACCAGAAAGAGCCCCTACAGCATCGACGACAACCTCTGGGGCCGCTCCATCGAGTGCGGAATCCTCGAAGATCCGTGGAACGAGCCGCCGAAGGACGCCTATAAGCTCACCGTCGATCCCGTCGACGCGCCTGACGAGGAAATCACGCTCGAAATAACCTTCGAGGCAGGCGTCCCCGTCGCGATCAACGGCGAAAAAATGGGCTCCATTGAACTCATCGACTACATGAACAAGACGGCGGGCAAAGCCGGCTACGGCAGAATAGACATGATTGAAGACCGCCTCGTCGGCTTCAAGAGCCGCGAAGTCTACGAGTGCCCCGGCGCGCTCGCGCTCATCGCCGCACACAAAAAGCTCGAGACGCTGACCCTCTCGAAGGACGTCCTCAAGACGAAGAGAGAGCTCGAGGTCAAATTCGGCGAACTCACCTACGAAGGCTACTGGTTCTCGCCGCTCATGGAAGCGATACAGGCCTTCGTCGAAACGACGCAGAAATCCGTCAACGGCACCGTCCGCATGAAGCTCTACAAAGGCAACTGCATCATAGACGGCATGAAGTCCGACACCTCCGTCTACAGCAAGTCGCTCGCGACCTACTCCGCCGGAGACATCTTCGACCAGTCCGCCTCCGTCGGCTTCATCAAAATCTGGGGCATGCCGATAAAAACCTGGCGTCAGGTCCACAAGGAGAAGAACATCAACCCCATCGACAAGCTCGTAATGGAAAAAGGCAAAGACGCGACGAAGTAACGGCCGCGCATAAAGCCTTCAATAAAAAAGATGCGGGAGAGCGCTTCGTGCGTCCTCCCGCCCCTTTTTATAAGCGGTTGAAATTTTACTGCGCCTTCAGTCCCTCCATCGACAGCCGCAGATGCTCGCTGATGAGCTCCGCGCACTTTTCTTCGTCGTGCGCTTTGAGCGCTTCGAGTATCGTGATGTGCTCTTCGAGGCTCGGGTTCGTGTCGAAGTCGAAGAACGATTCGAAGAAAATCATCTGGACGAAGGTGCGCGAGAGGATGTTGCGCACGTAGCCCGCGAGCGTGCTGTTGCCGGAGGACTCGGCTATGATTATATGGAAGTCGTCGTTGACCTTGAGGTAGGACTCAAGGTCTTTTTTTATGAAAATCTCGCGCTCGGCGTTTATCTGCTCCTGGAGCATGCATATCTGCAGCGGCGTGATGCGGCGCGCGGCCTTGCGTATCGCCATTATTTCGAGAGTTTCGCGCACCTCGTAGGTGTCTATGATTTCCTGCTTCGTCGGCGAGGCGAGGCACGCGCCCCAACCCGGCACAATCTGCACGAGCCCCTCGCTCTCGAGGCGGCGCAGCGCTTCGCGAACCGGCGTGCGGCTCACGTTCATCTCTTTTGCAATCGCGACCTCGGGCAGACGCTGTCCGCTCGTCAGCGATTTTTCAAAAATTTTCCTTCTAAGCTGTTCGTAGACGAATTCCGAGGCCGTGTGGCCCGCTCCAGCAGGCTTTGACATGTCTATCACTCCCGTAAATCTCACTTTTTATATTACAACAAACAAATGGCGACGAAAAGTACGTCATTCTTGTGGTTTTATATTTCTTATCACGTATATGGTGAGTTTTATTTTACGGCGATTTGTCTGGTGTAATAAAGAAAGTAACACAAGACGCGTTGTTTTCTGCAAATTTTATGCGTGTGCTGCAGTTTTATAGATTTTCGCTCGGTTTGGGGCTTTGGGCTTATGTTCTGTGTGCCATTAAGCTATTGACTAACTGTCGCCTTTGTTATATAAAATATTCATAATATATCGTGTATACAATGAATACGTAAACAAATCTTAATAGCTTGGGAGAGATTTAAATGCTGGACCTAAACAAACTCTGCGGCATGAACGGAAAGACGGCTATAGTCACCGGCGC
>UQVV01000096.1 GCA_900544635.1 uncultured Cloacibacillus sp.
AGCGGGGAAAATTTCTCCCCGCTCCGCTGCGTTACGGATGCTTTCGAAATTAAACGACGTTCGGTTCGACGATTCTTTCGCCGCGCTCGAAGCGGCGGTAGTCCATAATCGTCGGGTCGATGGGCGGCTTGTCCCCGTTGAGGAGCGCCGTCATAATCTGTCCCGCGACCGGGCCGAGCATGAAGCCGTGGCCCGAGAAGCCCGTGGCGTGCCAGAAGTGCTTGACGTCGGTCTCGCCGAGAATCGGCGCGGCGTCGGGCGTCATGTCGTAGTGTCCGGCCCACTGGCGGACGACGCGGATGTTCTTCGCGCGCGGCAGCATCTTGAGGACGACGCGCGCGATGCTCGCGATGGAATGCACCGTCGAGGTGTAGCCGATGAGCGGCTCGTGCGACGGGCTTTCTCCGGCGATTATCGAGCCGTGCGGGCGCTGCTGGATGTAGTAGTTTCCGCTGAAGCTCATGAGCATCGGCGGGCAGACGCCGGGGTCTACCGGTTCTGTGATGAGTATCTCGTGGCGTTCCGCCCAGTTCGGCAGCTTGATGCCGGCCATAGCGGCTATGTCCTGAGCCCACGAGCCGGCGCAGTTGACGACCTCGCCGCACTCTATCGTTCCCTTGTTCGTCTCGACGGCCTTTATCTCGCCGCTCTCGACGCGGAGGCCCGTGACCTCGGTGAACTTGCAGAATTTAACGCCGAGGCGCTTCGCCGCCTCCTGGAAGGCGAAGGTCGTGAGGAACGGGTCGGCGTGTCCGTCGCGGTTGTAGTAGGTGAAGCCGAGCGCGTCGTCGACGGCGACGCCGGGGCAGATTTCCTGCGCGCGCTTCACGTCGGTGAATATCTCGGTCTTGATGCCGAGGCTGTGCTGGAGCTCGACGTTCTTCTTGAACTGCTCCCACTCCTTCTCCTTGTAGGCGATGAGCAGGTAGCCGCCCTGGTTGAGCCCCGTCGGGAGGCCGAGCTCCTCGTCGAGCTGCTCGAAGGTGTCGAGGCAGGCGAGCGCCATGCGGCAGTTGAGCTCGAGCCCCCACTGAGCGCGTATGCCCGCGCCGCAGCGTCCGGTCGAGCCGGAGCAGACCGTGTTCTTCTCAACGAGCACGACGTTCTTGCGGCCCGACTTGGCGAGGTAGTAGGCCGTAGCCGTTCCGACGACGCCTCCTCCTATTACGACTATATCGGCTGTTTTCGGGAAATCCATACTTCGCACCTCCTAATCGCAGTCCTCGGCAAGGAGGCTGATCTTTATCGGCTTCACGGGCGGCCTGATGGTTCCGGGCGCTATGTCGGCGACGTTGCGTCCTGTCGCCTTCGCGAGCTCGCGGAGAATGATGTCGCGGCAGCCGCGCCCCTGGCAGGGGCCCATCCCGACGCGGAGCATCCTCTTGAGCTCGTCGAACTCCGTGTAGCCCGCGGCGATCCACTTGCGTATTTCGTCTATCTCAATTTCTTCGCAGCGGCATATTACGTTTGCCTTCGCCATATCAGCACACCACCTTTATCGCGCGTATCTCGTCGTATTTATCCTTCGGGATTACGACGCTTACGACGTATGTCTTGTCCTTAGACGGCTCCGCCACGGCGAGCACCTCGCCGTCCGCGAGCTCCGAACCGTCGCGCCCGAGGCACTTGACCGTCTGTCCCTTTTCGGGAAGCGGCAGGAGCTCGTAGGGAAGCTTTATAACGGCCTTGTCCTCCGCGTAGGTCATGTCGATGACGAAGCAGGCGAGGCCCGGGCATCTCGATACGCAGATGCCGCAGCCGGTGCATTTCGAGTAATCTATCTTCGGCGTGTCGTTGATGTCCTCAAAGGGAAGCACAGCGCCCGTCGGGCAGCTCGTGTAGCACGGGTTGCACGGTATGCGCTTCGGGCATTCTATTACGACGTAGCCGCCTTTTTTCTTTTCCCACTGCTCCTTCGGGGGAAGCACGGCCCCTTCGCAGTGTTCCACGAGTATTCCGCTGTTGAAGAGTTTTTCCTTATCGCAGCAGCCCATCGTCTACGCCTCCCATCCGTCTACCATTACCTGGCCGATGCCGGCGAGTATTTTTTCTCCGACCTCGCCCGCGCGGAGGTGGTCGAGCCTCGTCCAGTATTCGGAGAATTTATTGCAGTCTACCGTGAGGCCGAGCGCCTTCGCGGCTCCGTGGCCCGCTATGCGTCCCTCCACCATCGCGGCGGAGGCTTCCTCTATGCCGGAGGCGTCGCCCGCGACCCAGATGTCGGGGTTGCTGGTGCGCATGTTCCTGTCTCTGAACGGGACGTATCCGCAGAGCTGCGGCACGTAGCGCATTTTGCATCCGGCCTGCCAGAAGAGCTCCGTCGTCGGCGTGAGGCCGACGGCCATGCAGATTATGTCGCAGTCTATCTTGCGCGGCTCGCCCTTGAGCTGGAACTTGTCGTCGAGCTCCTGGATCATCGCGCCCTCGAGCACCCTGTCGCCGAGCGCTTTGGTGACCGTGTGCTGAAGCAGGATGGGGATGCCGAGCCTGCGTATCTTCGCGGCGTGCACCCAGTAGCCGCCGACCTTCGGCATCGCCTCGACGACCGCGGCGACTTCGACGCCCGCCTGCGCGAGCTGGTAGCTGACTATGAGCCCTATGTTGCCAGCGCCGACCATGAGGACGCGCTTGCCGGGGACTACGCCGTAGACGTTCATCAGCGTCTGGACCGCTCCCGCGCCGTAGACGCCGGGGAGGTCGTTGTTCGGGAAGGGAATCATGCGCTCCTGCGCGCCCGTCGCGATGACGGCCTTCTTGGCCTTGACGCGGTAGTAGTTTTCCTCGCCTTCCATTACGGTGTAGACGCCGTCCTCGGGATAATAGCCCGTGACGGTGGAGTTGCACTTTATCGTGACCTTGTCTCCGAGCGACGCTATTTCGTCGAGGAGGATTCCCGCTATCTTGTAGCCTCTCGTTCCCGCGTATTCGTCGCGCGAGCCGAAGAATTTATGCGTCTGCTTGACGAGCTGTCCGCCGGGGTGGAGGTCGCTCTCTATGACGGTGACCTGCGCTCCCGCTCCCGCGGCTTCCGCTGCGGCGCAGAGCCCCGCGGCTCCTCCGCCTACCACAAGGAGGTCGGTCTCATATACCTTCTTCATAATCTCTTCCCCCTCCGCCTAAACTTCCATAGGCACGCGGCCCTTGTCCTTCTGCGTCTCGACCTTCATCCCCTCGGCGAGAGGCGTGACGCAGGTGCGGACGTTGGGGACGCCGTCGACGACCATGAAGCACGAGCTGCACTTGCCTATGGCGCAGAAAAATCCCCTCGTCCTCTTCATCTCCGGCGTGATTCTGTAAACCTGCACGCCGTTAGCATGAAGCGCCATTGCTATAGGCTCTCCCTCGAAGCCCTTCAGCTCCTTACCGTCGAAGGTGAACGTCACCTCGCGCCCGTGACTGAATTCCAGTATCGGGTGTCTCTCGATTAGCTCCATACCCCTGCTCCCTCCTTACGGATACGCGCGGCGCGTAGGCCGGGCGGTTGGATATTGACGAATTGCTGCGAAATTGCGGTGAGCGCGGTATATCAAAAAAATGATTTTTCATATCAATTTTTTGTTATCCACATAGAATATTTTGAGCTATTTATAAAGCTTTGTCAAGCGCAGGAACGGTAATTTATTTATCGGGCACAAATTCACAAGCTTTGCCGCTCGCGGGAGTTTCGGCGGCGAAGCTTAGAGATGAAAGGCGAAAGGGAGGCTAGTCCTTTTTTTGTATCTCTCTGATGTAGGAATAGATTGTAAATTTCGTATTGCCCATCTCGGCGGCGAGTATGTCGACCGAGCCCTTGAGCAG
Organism: uncultured Cloacibacillus sp.; assembly: GCA_900544635.1. Classification (GTDB taxonomy): domain Bacteria; phylum Synergistota; class Synergistia; order Synergistales; family Synergistaceae; genus Caccocola; species Caccocola faecigallinarum. The sequence continues at coordinate 3,799 of UQVV01000096.1, forward strand.
GAAGAAGCCCTTGTCGTGCAGCTCGCGCACGACCTCTTTTTTCTCGGGCTTCGTGAGATATTTGAAGGGCTTGCCTATGCGGCGCTTTACCTGCGCGAGCGAGTCTCCTACGACCTCGTCGATGTCCTGCGCGAAGGACTCGCGCACAGGCTCGGGGAAGCGCGCGCCAGGCTCTTCGGCGGGCTCGACGCCCGCGCCGCTCATCTCGACGCGCAGCAGCCCTTCGATAAGCTCCTGCGCCGCCACAGCTTTTTTGAGGTCGTAGTTGATGCAGAGGAAGCCGATTATTTTGTCGTTTTCATCGCGTATGAAGATGCAGCTGCATTTGATGAGCTCGCCGCGGTTGTTCTTCGCGAGGTAGTTGAATACGCCCTCGCGGCTCTGGTATTCCTCCGACTGGAGCATGAGCAGGCCGAAGTCGGTCATCGGGCCGCCCTCGCTGCGTCCCGTGACGTAGCCGTTCTCGCAGAGCACGAGCGAGCGCTCTGGAATCGAGACGTCGTGCAGGTTGACCTCGTAATCTTTGCCCAGTATCCTCGCGAGGCCGCGGACGACCGGAATTAAGATTTTAAGCTTGGGGTTCATGTTCTGAGCGGCTGTCATGCTTTGCACCTCCGGCGCTTCCTATTGTACACGAAATAGCGCCGGCGGACAAAATTTTGACGCGCGTGCCTTGCGCAGATGGCGGCGCGGTCGCGTCCAAAAACCCCGCGCTTTAGTCTGGAGTTAAAAGAAACTATACAGGTCATTATGGTTTGGGATTGAGTTGTTTATAAATTTTTACTATAATTCGATTAAATAGAGTAAACAAAAAATTGAAATTTTTATGTGATATTTAATGATGGATTATATAAAGATAGGAGTATTAGTGAAGAAATGAGATTATCTAAGGTTCAACAAGAAACAATTGACTTTTGCAAGGCGCAAATAGATGAGGCAAGAAAACAGTTTATTGATTTGAAGAAGGTTAAGAAAAGTGAATTGAGGCAAACAATGGAAATAATTGATGCTCAGAATGGGATAGTATATACACAGGGTGGAAACTGTAACATTAAAACATTAAAGAAACTCGAAAAACTTGGACTATTAGAAATATTGGAAGACAACTCAGGAATTGGAACAGGCTTTGGCGCTTTTCCTTCAAAAGTAAAAATATTAAATTATTAAAAATAGATAAATATTAATTTGCTAGGAGGTTTGCCCAACGCAAAATCTCTTAGAACTCTATGCGAGAACACCAAAATATTCGGGCTGTTGTGCGTTGCTGTGCGCTAAAGCGCACAAGAAAACGGCATAGCCAAAACTATGCCGTTCCTGCCAATAGTATACTATTACTTTCTTAATAATCCATGGCCTTTGCGGCGCAGGGGGTGCGTTTCTGATTTTTCCGCGTTTTATTAACGCTCGCGGGTCGCCATCGCTTCTTTGATGACTTCGCCGAGGCGCTTGATGCCTTCGCGGATGACTTCGTCTGTCGAGTTCGTGTAGTTGAGGCGGAAGGTGTTGACGTCGCTCTTGCCGACGTAGAACGGGTCGCCGGGGACGAAGGCGACCTTCTTTTCCATCGCCTTGTGGAAGAGCTTGAGCGCGGACATTCCTTCGGGCAGCGTGACCCAGATGAACATGCCGCCCTCGGGCTCCGTGTACTTGACGTTCGCGGGGAAGTATTCCTTTATCGCCGCGAGCATCGCGTCGGACTGCTCCTTGTAGAGCGCGACTATCTTGTCGACGTGCTGCTGGTACTCGTTGTGCGCGAGGTAGTCGTAGATCATATACTGCGAGAAGATGTTCGTGTGCAGGTCGCTCGACTGCTTCGCCGTGATGAGGTGCTGCATGAGCTCGTCGTCCTGCGTGAGCATGAAGCCGAGGCGCATGCCGGGCGTTACGGTCTTGGAGAAGGAGCCGTGGATGACGCTGTGGGCGAGCTTGCCCGCGCCGATGTAGGGCAGCTTGCTGCCCTTGAAGCGCAGCTCTCCGTAGGGGTCGTCCTCGATGAGCACGGTGTCGTACTTGTTGAAGAGCTCGCATATCGCGTCGCGGCGCTCCTGCGTGTAGGTGAGGCCGGTCGGGTTCTGGAAGTTCGGCACGGTGTAGGCGAACTTGACGCCCTTCTTGAGCGCGGCCTCGAGCTCGTCGAGCTTGAGCCCCTCATGCTCGAGCGTGACGGGGTAGAACTCCGGCTCGAACATCATGAAGGCCTGTATCGCGCCGAGGTAGCCCGGCTCTTCGATGATTACGCCGTCGCCCTTGTTGAGCAGGATTTTCGCCATGAGGTCGAGCGCCTGCTGCGAGCCGGTCGTGATGAGGACGTTGTCGGCGGTGTAGTTAAGGCCGAAGTTCTTGTTATACTTGTCCGCGATGTACTGGCGCAGCGGCGCGTAGCCGTTGGTCGTCGAGTACTGGAAGACTTTGCCGTGGAACTCGTCTATTATCCTGCAAGCCGACTCCTTGAGGGCCTCCTGCGGGAACGATATCGGGTTCGGAAGTCCGCCCGCGAACGAGATGACCGACGGGTCTTCGGTGACCTTGAGTATGTCTCTGATGAAGGACGAGGGCGTCTTCAAAATTCTGTCTGAATAGCGCATAGTTGCATCACTCCTGATTTGATTTCCTTTTTTATATAAGTCTTACAGCGCGCGCGGGCGTCCGCGCGGCGTTAATTATTGCCTGTCGCCGCCGCTTTCACTTCGTCCGCGAGCTCGGCGAATACGGCGAGCGCCTCCTTGAAGTCGAGGCGGCCGAGGCCGACGCGGAAGTGGTTCGTGTCGAGGCCGAAGGCGCGCTCTCCTATTATAAGGAGCTGCTTCTCGGCCATCGCGCGCTCGCACATCTCCGTAACGTCGTAGGGCGGCAGAAGCCTCGGGAAGGCCGTCGCGCCTCCGTTCGGCTGTATCCACTGGAAGAGGTCGCGGTGCTTGCGGAAGAAGGACTCCGCTATCGCTAGATTCTCGAGCACGATGTCGTGGTTGCGCTTCAGGAGGTCGGGCGCGTTGCGCATCGCTATCGTGGCGAGCACCTCGCCGGGCGCGTTGTTGCAGAGCGTCGTGTAGTCCTTGAAGGCGGCGCAGTCGTTGAGTATCTGGCGGTTCTTCGTCGCGAGCCAGCCGATGCGCGTGCCGGGCAGCCCGTATTTGTTGAGGCCGCCGACGACGGTCGCGCGCGTGTCCGACTTTTTGGCGGAGGTATCCTTGCTCACCGATCAA
>UQVV01000097.1 GCA_900544635.1 uncultured Cloacibacillus sp.
TTTACTGTTCCGTTGGTTGTAACGGTAGCTTCCGCTATTGCATATCCATTCGTGCTTTTAAGCGTAGGGTTGCCGGAAATATTTACCTTAATCTCTCCGACATAACCTGCTCTGGACAAAATAGATACCGCCGCGCCTCCGTTTATCGAGCCGTCAGAGTTTTTCTCGTATGTCTCGTTGAATTCTCCTGTGGCAACTATCGTGCCTCCGGTGATGTTCAGCGTGCCGCCTACCATCTGCACACCGTCATATCCAGTTATAGTACCGCCAGATATATTCAGAACGCCATCCTGCGGATGATATATGGCAACATCTTCCGTGGAGGTTATGGTACCGCCGCTGATGTTAATTTCAGAGCCGCCGTTCCATTTGTTGCCGTTGCCTGAAATCGCATAAGCGTCGGATATTATTTCGCCGCCTTCGATGTTAATCGTATTTTTAATGCCGAAGGTTGCTACGCCCGCAAACTGAGCTTCTATTTTGGCGCCGTCCCTCATTGTGAAGTTGACGGATATAGGCTCTCGATTATCCGGGTCAGAATTATCGCTGTTGCCATAAAGCACTACGCCATAGCCGTTGTGCTCCTTATCTGCAATTATTGTGCCGCCGTTAAAGAATACAGTCCCGCCGAAGCCGCCACCAGTGGTAGTGCTGCTCGTACCTATTTGAATACCGCGAGCTTTCTGGTCGTTCGCGTTCGTCGATTTTATCGTGCCTGTTTTGTCTGCGCTGCCGTCGTTGATTGTCAGAGTTCCGCCGGCAACCTGAATCACGAACGAATTATCCGTCTTCTCAGAATTTCTGCTTAACTCAAACCCGTTCAGGTCAAGCGTCACATTTTTCTCAATGACAAGTGGTCCTTGAGCGTCAGTAAGAGCTATGTCGTTCTCCAACGTTACAGTTCCATCATTCTTAACAGCTTCACGCAGTGAAGCTTCATCCGTTACCGCCATTGCCGCCATTGCCGCCGATGCGAACAGCGCTGTGCAAAGCGCGGCGGCAAGCATGATAATGCCTTTTCTCTTCAATTTGTGCCTCTCCTTTCGAAGTTCCTCTCTGTTCTGCCTCTGCCGTGAAAATACCCTGCGCGGAATTTGCCGTGATGTTCTGAGACGTTCCGCCCCCTTTGCTTCGCAATAGGTGGAGCCTGATATTGCTTTTTCTTCGCTTATAGCGAATTTGCTTTCGACTTATTGTAGAAATATATCGACGTAAAGTCAATATTTGTTTATCGTTATTCGCTGTATATCGAAAACTATTTTTACAATAGGTTAATAGCCCTTTCACATATTTTTATAAAGAATCTAAAAGGAGGGGGCGAATACCTTATGTGGAAGATTCAGAAATACAGGATAAATAGCGGGTACTCGCAGGAACGCCTCGCCGAGGCTGTAGACCTTTCCACGAGTTACATATCTGAAATAGAAAACGGCAAGAAGAGGCCGTCTATGAAAACTCTCGAAAAAATCGCCGCCGTCCTCGGCGTGCCGCTGGTCGCGCTGATGGACGACGGGCCGGACGCGGAGCAGAAGAAAGACGTTTTCGTGCAGTGTCCTTTCATCGCGTACATGGATTCACCCGCGGCGCTCGCGGAGCTGAGCGGCATCACGAAGGAGATTTTTTCTATAGTGACGGAGCTGCCGGTCGAGGAGAAAATCAAGGTTCTGGCCTATGCGCGCGATTTGAAGAAGCTGTCGGATCTGACGAAGGGCGGCGCGCCGGAAGCGCACGAGAGTTAAGAAACGCTCATACGATTTCGCACATTGCACAGATACGCAAGCAGCCGCCCTCCGGTCTGTCTCGGAGGGCGGCTGCTGCGCGTTCTGTTAAATTCGGGGCGCTTCGGCTATTTCGCCAGCTCTTCCATTTCGTCGAGCGTTTTTTCGAACTGTCTGACGACGGCTTCGACTGGCTGCGGGGTGCTCATGTCTACGCCGGCGCCTTTGAGCAGCTCGATGGGATAGTCTGAGCCGCCTTTGGTGAGGAAGTTCAGGTATTTTCTCGTCGCCGGCTCGCCCTGTTCGAGTATCGCGCCTGCGAGCGCCGTCGCGGCGGAGTAGCCGGTTGCGTACTGGTAGACGTAGAAGGGCGTGTAGAAGTGCGGTATGCGCGCCCATTCCATTTTGAGCGGCTCGTCTATCGTTATCTCTTCGCCGTAGTATTTTCTGTTGAGCTCGTACCAGAACTGTTTGAGGCCGTCGGGCGTCGTGTCGCCGCCTTCCGCCGCGCGTTTATGCACTTCGCGCTCGAAGGAGGCGAACATCGTCTGGCGGTAGACGGTGGTGCGGATGTTTTCGAGGCGGCGGTTGAGCAGGTAGAGGCGCTTTTTCCTGTCGTCGGTCTCGGCGAGGAGGCCGGAGAGGAAGAGCACTTCGTTGGTGGTCGATGCCACCTCGGCTGTGAAGATGCAGTAGTCGGCGGTCGCGTAGGGCTGGTTTCTGCGCGAGTACCAGCTGTGCATGGAGTGGCCCATTTCGTGGACGAGCGTGAGCACGTCGTTTAGGTTGTTGGTGTAGTTCATGAAGATGTACGGGTGCGTGCCGTAGGTGCCCCATGAGTATGCGCCGCTGCGTTTGCCTTTGTTGGGGAATACGTCGGCCCAGCCGCCCTCGACGCCGGCTTTTATCTGTTCGAGGTACTGCCCGCCGAGCGGCGCGAGGTAGCGGTACATCATGCGCTTCGCGTCGCTCCACGCTATTTCTTTGTATGGGTCTTCGACGAGCGGGACGTAGAGGTCGTACATGTGGAGCTCGCGGACGCCGAGCATTTTGCGGCGCAGCTTCATGTAGCGGTACATGGGCGCGAGGTTGTCTTCGATTGTGGAGACTAGGCTGTCGTAGACGGAGACGGGGATGTTGTCGGAGTCGAGCGCCTCTTCGAGCGGCGAGCCGTAGCGGCGGCATTCGGCGTAGAATTTCGCGGCTTTGAGCATTCCGTCGAAGGTCGCGCCGATTGTGTTTTTCATTTTGCCGTAGGGCTCGTAGAGCGAGGCGAAGGCGGCTTTGCGCACGCTCCGCTTCGGCGAGCGCAGGTAGGCGACGGCGCGCTCTTCGGATATTTCTACTTTTTTGCCTTCTTCGTCGCGTATCGGGGGGAATTCCATATCGGCGTTGGTGAGCATGGAGAAGGCGTTGTCGGCGGTCTGCGCCATGTCGCCGGAGCGCGCGAGGATCAGCTCCTCGGCTTCCGTCAGGACGTGCGCCTTGCGGCGGAGCAGCTCGCGCAGCGGGAAGGCGTATTCCGCGAGGCACGGCGCGGCGATGAATTCCTTCAATTTATCCTCGTCCATCGCGAGTATTTCGGGCGTGACGTAGCTCGCGGCGGCGGAAAATTCGACGGCGAGCGCGGAGACGCGGTTCGCGGGCCCCTGCTGTTTCGAGTCGCCGGTGTCCTCGTGGCTTTTCATGTTCGCGTAGACGTAGAGCTTTCCGAGCTCTATCGATAGCTCGTCGCGCAGACGGAAGAATTCGAGCATTTTCTCGGGCGACTGCGCGAGCGCGCCTTTATAGGCCGCGAGCTCCGGTATGCGCGCCTTTATCGCGGCGAAGGATTTTTCCCACTCCTCCGCCGTCGCGTAGATGTCCTCGAGCTTCCATTTGTATTCCGCGGGCATCGCGGCGCGCTCCGGCAGCGACGAGCCGCGCCCGAGCTCCAGTTCTTTCTTCTTTATATCTGTTTTCAAAAAAATTCCTCCATTCAGGGTTGTTCGTCTGCATATTCTTTAGCGTTCCACAACTATTTTATACTTGCGCGGGAAGTCGCGAAAGTAGAAAATATAAAATGAATAAATTACGGCTGCGGCCATGAAACGGAGGGCTTTTGGATGCAATACGATTTTGACAAATATATGGAGCGCCGCGGGACGGAGTGCGAGAAGTGGGACGGAATGACCGAGGACTTCGGCACGAACGACCTTCTCGCAATGTGGGTCGCCGACATGGACTTCCCCGCCGCGCCTGAGATTCTCGACGCGATACGCGCGAAGCTCGACGAGGGCGCGCTGGGCTATCCGCTCATCCCGGACTCGCTGCGCGACGCGGTGCGCGCGTGGGAGAAGGACCACTATGGCTGGGAGTTCGGGCGCGAGGCGGTAAGCTGGGCCTGCGGCGTCGTCGCGGGGCTCTCCTTCGCGACGATGGGGCTGACGAAGCCCGGCGACCAGATAATCATCCAGACGCCGGTCTACATGCCCTTCTACAGGACGGTGCGCGAGGCCGGACGCATAATCGTCGAAAATCCGCTCGTCTACAGAAACGGCCGCTACGAGATGAACCTCGAGGAGCTCGAAAGCCTCGTCACGCCGACCTGCCGCACGCTCATCCTGTGCAGCCCGCACAACCCGGTCTCGCGCGTATGGAGCCGCGAGGAGCTCGAGGCGCTCGCCGACATCGTGCGCCGCAAGGACATGATAGTCATCGCCGACGAAATCCACCAGGACCTCGTCTACAGCGACGCGAAGCACACCTGCCTCGGCTCGCTGCCCGGAATGGACAAGCACGTCCTAACCTTCATAGCGCCGAGCAAAACCTTCAACATCGCGGGGCTCAAGTCCTCCGTCGCGATAATCCCCGACGAGCGGCTGCGCGGCGTCTACGTCTCCGTGCTTGAGCGCTTCCACCTCAATTCGCTCAACATCCTCGGCATCGCCGCGATGGAGGCCGCCTACGGCAAGTGCGGCGAATGGCACCGCCAGCTCATGGCCTACCTCGAGGCGAACCGCGACTTCACGGAGCAGTTCGTAAAGGAGCGCATGCCGAAGGCGCACATGGACCATCCCGAGGGCACGTACATATTCTGGATAGACTTCCGCGGCTACGGCTTCAACAACGAAACGCTGACGGAATTCCTCGTCAAAGAGGCGAAGGTCGCGCTCGACCCCGGCAAGTGGTTCGGCGCGGCCGGCGACGGCTTCGCGCGCATCAACATAGGCACGACGCGCGCGCAGCTCAAAGAAGGGCTCGAACGCATAGCCGCGGCGCTCGACAAAAGGGAAGGAAAGCAGGCGTAAACGCGATGAAGAAAGAAAATCCGGCGCTCTACTGCCGCTTCATGGTAGACGGGCGCGCCTACAGCGGACAGATACGCGGCGCGTCGGTCGATATAGTCGAGGGCGACCCATTCGCCGGCATCACGTCGCAGATACGGCTCAGCTACCCCGTCGAGCGCGTCAAATTCCTGCCGCCCTTCGCGCCCAAGAAAATCTGGTGCGTCGGCCGCAACTACGTCGGCCACGTAAAAGAGCTCGACCACGACATACCGGAGGAGCCGCTGATATTCCTCAAGGCCACCTCGGCGATAACCGGCGCGAACGACTTCATCCGCATCCCGAAATGGGCCGGCGCGATACACTACGAAGGAGAGCTCGCCGTCGTCATAGGCAAGGGCGGCAAAAACATCCCCGAAGAAGAGGTCTACGACCACGTCCTCGGCTACACGATAATGAACGACGTGACGGCGCGCGCGCTGCAAAACAAAGACGGGCAGTGGACGCGCGCGAAGAGCTTCGACACCTTCGCGCCGCTCGGCCCCGCCGTGCTGCTCACGAAAGAGCTGCCCGCATCCACGCGCGTCGTGACGCGCCTCAACGGCAGAGTCGTCCAGGACGGCGCGATAGAACAGATGATATTCCCGATACCGCGCCTCATCTCGCACATCAGCCGCTTCGCGACGCTCGAAGAAGGCGACGTAATCTCCACCGGCACACCGCAGGGCGTAGGCGAAATAAAGCCCGGCGACCTCGTCGAGGTCGAAATAGAGCCGATAGGCAAACTGCGGAACATCTGCGGGGAATAGCGGAAATCCGCGGGAAATATTGCGCGGCGGCAAATTAACGGCGGATTAAAACTCGCGTGAAACTTTGGAAAATAAAGAAAAAACGAAGCGGCGTTCTGCGAAGAACGCCGCTTCATCTATTCTATCTAGCTTTGCTACTTCGTCTCAGCTTTCCTGAGACGCCAAAGCTTCAGATAAGTTTCCAGAGAATCGCGAAGATGTATGGAGGTTGCGCGCGCCGCTCCTTCGTAGTCCTTAGCTGCAATGAGCCGAAGAATCTCCTCGTGCTCGCGCAGCGCCTGCGCTGTGCGCGACGGTTCCTTGAACGAGGTGAAGCGGAAGGTGCGCAGATATTTATGCGTGCTCTCGATCTGTTCCTTGAGACGCGGCATACGGCAGAACTCGTAGAGTCTGTCGTTGAACTTAGCCGTCCATTTGCATACATCGTCGCGGTTGCCGGCGAGCCGCGCGTCCTCAGCCATGCGGCAGTAATACCCAAGCTCATGGATTTCGTCCGGCGTTATCCTGTCTATGACGATCTTGACTGCGCAGACCTCGAGCGCCTCGCGTATCGTGTAGTACTCGCGTATGTCCTCTTCCGTATATTCCGATACGATAAGCCCTTTGCGAGGCACGGACTTGATGAGCCCCTCGCTCTCGAGCATACGCAGCGCTTCGCGCACCGGCATACGGCTCACGCCGAGCTGCTCCGCTATCTCGGTTTCAATCAGCCGCTCGCCGCTCGGTATGTCTCCGTCAAGTATCCGCTTGCGCAGAAGATTTGCGACCTCTCCGCGAAGCGTGCTCCGCTTCGCCAATTTCAGGCCCGCGTCTATAGTTATCGTCACACCGTTACACTCCCAACTCCTTATGCTTGTCTTTAATACTAACATAAAATTTAAAATATTCGCATGGGCAATTTGTTCGTAAAAAATTTGCCTTATTGACTTTTCGTCCGCTAGGTATATTATATTACTTACCGCGGATACATGGATACATGGATACACAAAAAATTTAAGGGGGAATTTTTTATGAAACGTTCAGCGGTAGCAGCATTAGCGGCATTGTTCATCGCGGTATTCGCCTTCGCGGCCTCGGCT
>UQVV01000098.1 GCA_900544635.1 uncultured Cloacibacillus sp.
CGGTTTCGTTCCATCCTGCCGTTGGTGTGGCACTCGGGCGCGAGCGCCGCGTCCATCGAGGCGAGGCGCAGCTTGAGCGGCGTCTTGACGCCGAGCATCTCGGCGGCCTCTATGCACATGCCGGCGAGTATGTCGGCGTAGTCCTCTCTGTCGCGAAGGCGCACGAGCTTGTCCTGGAGACGGCCCATCGCCTCGGAGAGGATTCTGTTCTGAAGGCGCAGCGTCTCCGTCGACTTGTCCCTCTCTGCGGAGAGTATCTGACGGCGGCGTATGTCCTCGGCGCGTTTGCGCGCGTCCTGAAGCACGAGGTCCACCTCGTGCTGGAGCTTCTCGTTCTCGCGCGCGAGCCACGCCTCCGCGTCCTTGTGGCCGCGGGCCAGGTTGCTCTTCCGCTCGTCGCCGGCCCGGTTAAGGATTATGTCTCTGAGATTGTTGACTTTTTCTGCTGATACTTCGTTCATCTTCATTCACCTCTTGTGTCGGTCCGGCCCCGAAAGGGGCGAACTCCCGCGCTGCGCGCGGAGAAGCCCCGCCGGAAAACGAAACAGGCGGCGGGCCGCCGGCTACATCTTTACGCCGATGGCCTCCTGCACGTATTTCGTAAGGAAATCGGGTCCGCGCTTCGTGCCGAACCTGTCCGGTATCTCGACGACGAGCGGCAGCTCGCCGCGCTCGCGAAGCTGGCGCACGGCGTCCTCCGCCATTTCCGCCGCCTTCTCCGTTATCGCGAGAATCGCGAGGTCGCGGATTTTCAGCGCTTCGCGGATGGCGTCGTGCGTCTCTTCAGGCGTGTGTACAAGCGTCCCTTCGATGCCCGCGAGGCGCATGCCTACGAGGGAGTCGTGATTGTCGCTCACAAGGTACGCTTTCATCTGACCGGAGTCTCCGAGCTTAGAGCTTCTGGATTATCAGCAGCGAGACGATGACGCCGTAGATAGCGATACCTTCCGCAAGGCCGAGGTAGATGAGCGTCGTTCCGAGCATCTCAGGCTTCTCGCCGACGAGCCCCATAGCGGCGGAGCCGACGTTCGCGACTGCGAAGCCCGCGCCGACGCAGGCGATGGCCGTAGCGGCCGCCGCGGCTATGAAGCCGAGGCCAGCTCCGATGGAGACTTCCTTCGCCACCGCGGCGGCTTCCTCTGCCGCGACCGAGGTGCCGGAGAAGAGCGCGAGCAGCGCGCCGGTGAGCACGAGCAGCGACGAAACGGCGAGCGCCGTCGTGTATATCTTCCTGCCGTTCTCCATACGCTTATTTCTGAGGACGAGCCCCGCCACTACAAGAGCCGCCACCGTACCGCCGCTTAACATCAGTCCAAACATTGAAATGCATCTCCTTCTTGAATTTTTCGTTTTTTATAAGTTCTGCCGCGCCGGACGAACGCCGCGCGGGTGTTACGATTTTAACGCGCCTATATCTCTTCGGCGCTCGTCTTGGAATATTTGCCGCGGTCGCGCTTCCAGCCTACGGGCTTGAAGGCGCTGCCGCCGCCCTTGTAGAACTTGCCGAAGAACTCGTAGTATTCGAGACGCAGCGTCTGTATGAAGACTATGAGCCCTTCGAGCCCGACTATGATGAGGTTGCCGAGCACGAGCACGATGCCTTTCATCACGATTCCGCCGGGCAGCGTGTGCACCATGTTCGAGAGCATGATGACCGCGAGCGAGAGTCCGACGTGGTTCAGCGCGAAGGCCGCGAGGCGGACGAACGACGCCGTGTTCGAGAGGAACGAGAGCAGGCTGTGCACTATCTCAAACATGTTGAGCACCGGCGACTCGCCCTCGCCCTTTTCATGCAGCAGGTAGCGCGCGAGCACGTCGCGGAATACCATCAGCACGAGCATGACGAGCGCGCCGCCCCACATGGCGCTGGCGAGCGTGTCCGACACGGGCGTGCCGGTGATGTATATCATAGCGAGCGCGCAGAGCAGCCAGTAGAGCAGAAGCCCCGCCATTCCCTGCCCGTCGAAGAGCAGCCGTCCGAAGTCGTGCGCCCGGTACTGCTTGACCATGTTGAGCACGAGGCCGAGACTTATCATGATTACGCCGACGCATATCGCTATCGCTATGAGCCTGTTGATGTCGTGCATCGGGCTGAGCCACACCGCGGGCAGCAGGTCCTCCATGCCGAAGATGCTGCCGTAGAGGAATCCGAATATGACCGACGATGCCGCCGCCATCTTCATGACGCGGCCGAGCGAGCTGCGCATGATGCCGCGCTTCACGAGGAAGGCCGAGCCGAGGAAGATCATCAGGCCGTGGCCGACGTCTCCGAACATGAACCCGAAGAAGAGGACGAACGATATCGCGACGAAGGGCGACGGGTCCATCTCTCCGTATGACGGGAGGCTGTAGAGCGCGACGATGTCCTGGAACGAGCGGACTATCGCGTTGTTCTTGAGCTTTATCGGTATGCGTATGCCGAGGGACGAGATGTCGCTCGTGTCCTCGACGATGAGCGTCGTGCCCGGGGCTTCGGCGGCTACGGTCTCGCTTATCGCGGCGTAGGTGTCCGCCGGAATCCAGCCCGAGAGGACGAACATGCCGCTGACCTCGCCGTGGCCTTTGCATACGTCGTAGACGCGCTGCATCGTGTAGAGCTCGGAGAAGAGCAGCTCGTACTTCTCGCGGTGCTCGCGCAGCATCTCCTTCGCCGCCTTCGCAAGGCCGCGTATCGCGCGCTGGTGGTTGAAGATGCGCTTTTCGATGAGCTCGAGCGGGTTGTCGCTCTCGATCTGCGCCGCTATCTCCTTCAGCGAGAATTCCTTGAAGTAGACGGCGTCGAGCAGCTTCTTCGTCGAATCGGCGTAGTCGGGCGAGGTGATGACGAGCGCCCATGTGTTGCCCTTCGACGCGGTGAGGCTGTTGACGACTATCGGGGACTCCTCGGTGCTTTCCTGGAGGCGCTGGAAGTTGTCGTTCGTGAGGCATCCGAAGAAGGCCTTCGCGAAGCTGCCCTCCGCGAGGTCCATCGGCCCGAAGCGCGTGCCGTGCAGCGCTTCGACGAAGAGCTTCGCCGCCTGCAGCAGCTCTTCCTCGTCGACGAGCGCGCTGCGGCGCTGGTCCCATATCTGGAGCCTGTTCGACGTCTGCTCGACGAGCATGCGCGCCTTCGTGAGCGTGAAATCCTTCTTGATGGTCACGGGCTGCGGGTCGGGGACGGCCTCTCCCGCGACCTTCCATATTGCGGAAATTTTCGTGACTAATATGTCGTAGGGATTTTCAGTCTCGGTGGTCAGCTTCGAGCGCAGCGACCTGTCGTTGATGAGCAGGTCGAGCGGCAGCGGCTGAAAGCCTCCCGTCAGGACCATCTGGCGGGCGACCGGCTCCATCTCGGACTGAGGCCCTATCATGGTCAGGGCGACCATTTTCATTACTGCCATGTGCGTTCACCCCCGTTGAATATCGGCCTGATGAGGTATTTGATCGCGACGTTGCGGTCGTAGTTGTAGCGCACGTCTTCCACTACCCGAATGATGTCCGCCACTTCGTAGGCCTTGAGCAGGAAGTAGGCTATCGCCGTGTGGAATCCGGGGACGCCGCTTTTTAGTATCGAAAGGGCCTTGAGGTAGATGTACCTTTCTATCGACATGTCGAGCGCGAGCTCTTCGTCGTCTTCCTTCAGCGAGTTGGAGAATATCCTTCCGTAGACGGGGAACATCTCTTCCATCATCGCTATGCGTTCCTCAAGCCCCGCGCCCTTCGAGAGCTGGCGCAGGTGCTTTATCTTGACCTTGTACTTGACCGGCAGCATACGGCTTATCGTCTCTTCTATGCTCATGTTGTAGTAGCAGACGCATCTGTGGAAATAGTAGAGGTTGAGCAGGTCGAGGCGTTCGCCGAAGAGCGGCTCGAGTATCTCGCGCTCGTGCGCCGGGAGCTTGTTGATGTCGCTGTAGAGCTTCGTCTCCACGAGGTTGTCGATGGCGAATTCGAGCGCGAAGAGCGATTTTTCGCCGTTGATGAGGCGGCGCACAGGCTCGCGCAGCACGGCGTAGTACTGCGTGTTTACGAGCGCCTCGAGCACCTCGCGGTAGTCGCGGCAGTTGAGCAGAGCTTCGTATGGGAGCTTCGAGCTCGGGATGTGATAAAGGCGGCGGCGCATCTCGTCGCGGTCGAGCCTTTTCGAGTGAATCCAGCGGAAGATGCTCTTGAGCTGCTCCGCCTCGTACCAGCTGAGCCAGTCGAGGAAGAAGTCGCGCCACACGCCGAGCAGGTAGAAGAGGAAGGACTCCGCCTCCGCGAGCACGGACGAACGCAGCGCGTTCTCAAGGTCGATGCGGTGCACGTTGGCCGGGACGAGCGTCTCGAACTTGTCCTTGTAACCGGCCGTCTGCTTCAGGAACGCTGCTATTTCAGTTGTAGACTTGAGGCCGAGCAGAGCCCAGTACTCGTCCGCTTTCAGCAGCTGGCTGTAAAGCACGTGGGCCTTGACTCCGAGGGCCGTAGCCGAACCGTTCGAGAATGGCACTAAATTCCGCCTCTTTTCTTAGAAACGAAGCCGTCTACTATTTCGGATACTATCGAGTCGATGACCGTGTCGGCGTTCTCCGCGAAGCGCTTCTGCATACGCTCGCGCTCCTCCTTGCCGAGGTTTACGATCTGCTCGGATTCGGTTTTTGCCGAGTTGAGGGCGGCCTCCATTAGATCCTTGGCCTGCCCGCGCGCGGCTGCCATGCGGCTCGTGCGCTCGGAGGAAAACTTCTCCTGCGCCGTCTGGAGCATAGACTCCGCCTCGTTCTTCGAGTCGCCGACTATGCGTTTGGCCTCCGACTCGGCCCCTAGCAGGACCGCCAAGACTTCCTGAAGAGTACTCATTGCGAAACTCCCTCCTTTGAACTGCGGGATGCTAATCCTTTATCTTTTTCTGCGCGAGCTTCATCCTCGTGAAGTCCTCGCGGTCGCTTTCTTCGAGCACGTCCGTGATGAAACGTATCTCCGCCATGTCCTTCGGTATGACGACCTTCTCGAGCGCGTTGACGCGGCGGTGCGTCTTGCGTATCTGCACCGCGAGGCGGTAGACGCTCGTCTCGATCTCCGCGAGCTGCGCGAGCAGCACCATGACGCGGCGGAACTTCGCGTAGGCCGCGTCCATCGCGCCGGACGAGCCGTGGAACGAGTAGCTCGGTATCGCCTCGCCGTTAAGCGGGTCGATGTCGGGAATTTCAACTCCCATTATCGAGTGCAGGCGCACCGTTATATCGGTCGTTATAGGAATGGATTCTGAAATGTCGCCGACGGTGTCGATGCCGAGCGAGACGTTCGCCTTCTGGAGCGCGTCGTAGGCGTCCTGGAATATCTTCGCCACGTCCTCCTGAATCTTCTTCGCGGAGTCTATGTAGCGTACGAGCTCCATCATAAGCACCTGGCGCTTCTGGTCCAGGAGGTCGTGCCCGGACTGCGCCATCGCCATATCCTTCGTGAGTTTAACGAGGTTGCCTCGTGTCGGGGCGAGCTTTGAAGCCACGGATATTCCTCCTCCGAAAGTCCGCGCGTCACTTACGCAGACCGCGCCGCCGTAATATAATCTCTTCATGCGCGTTTGGCGCGTAAACTGTGCGGCGCTGAATAATAAGAAGGTACTCCTCTGTCAGGGGGAACACCTATCGCGCATTGTAACACTCAAACCGTTGTTCCGTAAGGGGGAAAAATCAGCAATGTTTCTGTTGTTCATAGGCGAAACAGCGCTCGCAAGGATTCCCGGCCTCTCCGCCGCGGGCTCCAACGTCGACGCGCTTCCGTACACCGCGCCGGCCGACGCCGACATGCTCTTCTACGACCGCCCGAAGGTCGCGCCGACGCTGCCGTTCGACCCGTTCGGCCATCCGTCGCCCGCCGTCGTCACGCGCGCCGCTCTGCTCGAAGCGGGCTTCCCCGTGCAGACCGTGCGCGTCGGCACCTCGATAGCGCCCGCGTCGCCGCACGTGACGGTCAGCGAAACGCCGGGGCGCGACATGCGCTTCGAGAGCGCCGTCCGCGATTACGAAGAAATCGCCGCGCGTTCGGCGGAACTCGCGCGCTCGCTCGACGGGAGCGTAAAGCAGGTCGTCCTCGCGGAATCGGTGCCGGGCGGCACGACGACGGCGATGCTCGTGCTGCGCGCGCTCGGCTACCTCGGCACCGTCTCGTCGGCGGGGCCGGAGAACCCGCTCTCGCTCAAGGAACAGATATGGAAAGAGACCTCCGCGCGCCTCGGCATCGAAGCCGGCGGCATGAAGGGCATGGGGCTGCGCGTTCCCGCCGAGATAGGCGACCCGATGCAGATAGCTGTAGCGGCCTACGCCGCAGCGCTGTCCGAGGACGTGAAGATAACGCTCGCGGGCGGCACGCAGATGATGGCCGTCGCGGCAATACTGCGCGACATGGGCTTCACGCGCGACATACTAGTCGCCACGACGAAGTACGTCCACATAGACCCGACCAGCTGTCTTGAGGAGTACGCGGAGAAAATCGGCGTCCGCTGGTACGCCGCGCCGCTCGACTTCACGTACTCGCGCTTCCCCGGCCTCGCCGACTACGAGAAAGGCTTCATCAAAGAAGGCGTTGGCGCGGGCGGCGCGGTGTGGTACGCGCAGCAGCTCGGCGTCTCGATGGAGCGCATCCAGTCGAAGACCGAAGAGCTCTACGAAAAAATGCTGAACGAGGGCCCGCTTCCCCCCGAGGTCGTAAGTTCTGTAGAAAGGCGCAGCGTATAGTATTAACTGTTTTGATGTCGTTATAAAAATATAACTTTAGTTAGAAGTATAATTTTAATTTTCGAAACAATAAGAG
>UQVV01000099.1 GCA_900544635.1 uncultured Cloacibacillus sp.
GCGGCGGCACGGGACGTGACCTTCTCCTACGACAATGATCCGGTGCTGCGCGGCGTCACCCTCGAGGCCTCCGGGGGCGAGGTCATCGGCATCACGGGGCGGAGCGGGAGCGGAAAGTCCACGCTCGCGCAGCATCTGAACGGCCTTATCGCGCCGCAGAGCGGGCGCGTCATCGCCGACGGCGACGAAACGGGCAGAAGCGCAGCGGAGACGCGGCGCGTGCGCCGCAAGGTCGGCCTCGTGTTCCAGTATCCCGAAGAGCAGATATTTTCGGACAATGTCTTTGACGAGATAGCCTTCGCGCCGCGCAACTGGGGCGTGCCGGAGCCGGAAATTCCGGCGCGCGTCGGAGAGGCCGCGAGAGAGGCGGGCCTCGACGAAGCGCTGCTCGACGCTTCTCCCTACGGCCTTTCCGGCGGTCAGAAGCGCAGCGTCGCGATAGCGTCGGTAATAGCGGCGCGCCCGTCGTACCTCGTGCTCGACGAGCCTGCGGCGGGGCTCGACTGCGACGCTGCGGAGGCGCTCCTTTCCATGATAAAAAATTTCGCCGCATCGGGCGCGGGCGTCGTCCTGATTACTCACGATATCGAGCTCGCGCTCTCCGTCAGCGACATGATACTGCTGCTCGAAGAGGGGCGCACGGTGTCGTTCGGCACGCCGGAGGAGACGGCGGAGCTCGTCGTATCGCGCGAGGTGAAGGGGCTCGCCGTGCCGGAAATCCTCGGCATCTCCGCGGCGCTGCGAGACGCTGGAAAAATCGACAAGCTCGCCTGGAGCGCCGAGGGCCTCATGGCGCAGATAAGAAAGAGGAAAAATGGCCTCGCCTGATAAAATCCCGCTCGGGCAGTACATCCCGGCGGATTCCTTCGTACATTCGCTAGACCCGCGCGCGAAGATAATCGTCACGATCGTCGCTATGGCCGCGATTTTCATGCTGCACACTATGCCGGCCTTCGCGCTCTGCGGCTTCGGCATCTTTCTGCTCGCGAAGCTCGCGCGGCTGCCTTTCCGCCTCGTCGCCGGCTCGGCGCGTCCTGTCCTTATTCTCGTGATATTTACGGCATTATTCCATCTTTTCCTGACGCCTGGGAAGGTTCTCTTTTCTTTGTTTGGCGCCGACGCAACGGTCGAAGGGGCGGCGCTCGGGACGGCGATGGCGCTGCGGCTCATCTACCTCGTCATGTTCGCATCGCTCCTGACCTTCACTACTACGCCGGCGAAAATATCCGACGGCCTCGAAGGGCTGCTCTCGCCGCTGAAGCGGCTCGGCCTCCCGGCGCACGACATAGCGATGATGATAACGATAGCGCTTCGCTTCATTCCGACGCTCTTCGAAGAGACCTCGCGCATCATAAAAGCGCAGAAATCACGCGGCGCGGACTTCGAAAGCGGCGGCCTCATGCGCCGCGCGCGCGCCTACATCCCCGTTCTGATCCCGCTCTTCGTGATAGTATTCAAACGCGCGGAGAACCTCGCGACTGCGATGGAAGCCCGCGGCTACACCGGCGGCGAGGGGCGCACGCGTATGCGCCCGCTGGTCTGGCGGCGCACGGACGGCGCGGCTCTTGCGGGATTCACGGCGATATCGGCCCTGCTCGTGATTTTCGACAGGGCTGCGGAGCGGCTGCTGTGAGATACGCTGCCGAGATAAGCTACGACGGCGGCCGTTTCTTCGGCTGGCAGATACAGCCGGAGCTTCCTACCGTGCAGCAGGCGCTTGAGGATGCCGCCTCGGCTCTGAACGGCGGCCACACGAACGTCGCGGGCGCGGGGCGCACCGACACCGGCGTACACGCGCGCGCGCAGATATGCACCTTCGACATGAAGCGCGAATGGGAGCCGCGCAGCCTCATGCTCGCGATGAACGCGCATCTGCCGCCCGGCGTGAGCGTCATGCGCACGGCGCGCGTCGCGGACGATTTCCACGCGCGGTTCAGCGCGCTTAAACGCGAGTACCGCTACTTTATATGGAACGCAAGCTCGATATACCCGCACGCAAAGCCCTACGCCGCGTGGCTCAAGCACGGCGGCTACGACTGGGCCGCCGCGGCGGAGGCCGCGAAATTTCTCGAAGGCGAGCACGACTTCCGCAACTTCTGCCGCCTCGAGGGGTACGAGCACACGACCGTGCGGCGCATTGAACGCGCGCGGCTCGTCAGAAGAGGCCGCCTCGTCGTATTCCAGATACGCGGCGACGGATTCCTCCACAACATGGTGCGCATCATACTCGGCAACCTAGAGCTTGCCGCGCTCGGCAAAATCAAGCCGGAGGAGATAAAAATTCTGCTCGACACGGAGAACCGCACGCGCTCCGACGGCGGACGGACATTCCCGGCCTGCGGCCTCTGGTTCTGGAAAGTCACCTACGGCGCTCCGATATGGTAAAATTATTATTTGAACGGAATAGATTATGCAGATAAGACCTCTGTATAAAAACGGGAGGCTGAAGAATTTTGTGGAATAAAGACATAGGCATAGACCTCGGGACGGCGACCGTCCTGGTATTCGTAAAAGGGAAAGGCATCGTCCTGCGCGAGCCTTCCGTCGTCGCGATGGACCAGTCGACGGGAAAGATACTCTCCGTCGGCGAGGACGCGAAGGTCATGATAGGCAAGACGCCAGGCAACGTCGTGGCGATACGCCCGCTGCGCGACGGCGTCATAGCGGACTACACGATGACGGAGGTCATGCTCCGCGAGTTCATGAAAAAGGTTACGAAGGGGCTCGAGCGCCTCGTGCGTCACCGCCTTATGATAGGCGTCCCCGCGGGGGCGACCGACGTGGAGCGGCGCGCCGTGCTCGAAGCGGCGCTCGAAGTCGGCGCGAAGGAAGCCTACCTGATAGAAGAGCCGATGGCGGCCGCGATAGGGGCCAACATGCCCGTCGGCGAGCCGGTCGGCAACATGGTCGTCGACATAGGCGGCGGCACGACGGACATTGCGATAGTCTCGCTCGGCGGCCTCGTCGTCTACGAGTCGCTGCGCGTCGGCGGAGACAAATTCGACGAGTCGATAGTGCGCTACATGCGCAAGCAGTACAACCTCGCGATAGGCGAGCAGACGGCCGAGGACATCAAAAAGCAGATCGGCGCGTGCGACCCGAAGACGGCCTCGCCCGAAAAGACGATGGACATACGCGGGCGCGACCTCGTGCAGGGGCTTCCGCGCCAGGTCACCGTCTCGAGCGTAGACATCGCGCGCGCGATAGAAGAGCCCGTCAACGCGATAGTCGCGGGCATCAAGCGCGTGCTTGAAAAGACGCCGCCGGAGCTCTCCGCCGACGTCATGGACCGCGGCATAATCCTCACCGGCGGCGGCGCGTACCTGCGCGGCATCGCCGAGCTCATAATGGAGGAGACCGAGATAAACGCGATGGTCGCGGAGTCGGCGGGCGAATGCGTCGCGCTCGGCACGGGCATCGCGCTTGAGTCGCTCGACAAGCTCAAGGAAACCGGCGCCGTCTACCTAGCGACGAGAAAGGGCATAGTCAACAAATAATGCGTCTCTGGTGGGAGGACGAGGGCGTCCGCTTCGAGTGTCAGGGCTGCGGGCGCTGCTGCGGCGGCGAGCCCGGGGAAATATGGGTGACGCCCGCGGAGCGCGCGAAGATAGCGGCGGAGCTCGGCATGGACGAGATTACGCTCAGGAAAGAATGCCTGCGCCGCGTGGACGGACGGCTCGGCATCAAGGAGAAGGAGAACTACGACTGCTACTTCCTCGACTGCGGGACGAAACGCTGCAAAATTTACAAGGTCCGCCCGCTCCAGTGCCGCATGTTCCCCTTCTGGCCCTCGATGCTCTCGGACAAGCGCGTATGGGACTACTACGCCGCCTTCTGCCCGGGCATGGGGCGCGGAAAACTATATCCGCCCGAGCTTGTACGGAAATTCTTCGAGCTTCCGGCTGCAAAAGATTTATAAAGCGGTTTATCCGGCCCACGCGGGCCGGATTTTTTATGCGCTGAACCTGCGCGGCTTCCGCCGGTCAAAATTATGAATTATATTTAATAATATATGCATTAACTAAAATATATGTATAAATTATAAAATTGAATTCTAACAATAAACGCTTGATTTTATCGAATTATGAATGTAGACTATAAAGTGCAGTGAAGTTCGAAATGAACCGTTATCCGCGAAAATTACATATCCTTAATATGACATCGGGAGGTTATTTTAATGGCATCTGAACATCTTGTAGCGCCGAAAGACGTATTCTCGACCATAGAGAAGCTGCTGCTCCGCGACGGCTTCGACATCGTCATCGACATGGAAAACTCGAAGGGCAGCCATGTCATCGACTCCGTCACAGGAACGGACTGGCTCGACTTTTACACCTTCTTCGCCTCCGCGCCCTTCGGCATGAACCACCCGAAGCTCGACAACGAGGAATTCAAGGAGAAAATATTCCGCGCCGCAATCAACAAGGTCGCGAACTCCGACATCTACACGCAGGAGATGGCGGACTTCGTCAAGACCTTCGGCGAGGTAGCCGTGCCAGAGGGTTACAACCACGTGTTCTTCATCGACTACGGTACGCTCGCCGTCGAGAACACCTTCAAGGTCGCGATGGACTGGAAGGTGCAGAAGCTCATCCAGAAGGGCAAAATCACGCCCGGCGAGGCCTTCGACGGACGCAAAGGCACGAAGATAATGCACTTCAACGAGGCCTTCCACGGACGCAGCGGCTACACTCTCTCCGTCACGAACACCAACGACCCGAACAAGCACCAGCGCTACGCTAAATTCACCGACTGGCCGCGCATCATCAACCCGAAGATCACCTTCCCGCTCGAAGAGCACCTCGGCGAAGTAGAGTGGCTTGAAGCGCAGGCGATAAAGCAGATAAAGCACGTCCTCATGAACGACCCCGACGGAGTCGCCGCGGTCATCATCGAAACAATACAGGGCGAAGGCGGGGACAACCACTTCCGCACGGAATTCTTCAAGCAGCTTCGCCAGATCTGCGACGAAAACGAAATGCTCCTCATCTTCGACGAAGTGCAGTGCGGCATGGGCATCACCGGCAAAATGTGGGCATGGGAGCACCACGCGCCTGTCAAGCCGGACCTCTTCTCCTTCGGTAAAAAAGCTCAGATATGCGGCGTCATCGCCGGCCCGCGCATCGACGAAGTCGAAAACAACTGCTTCAAGGTGTCGAGCCGTCTGAACTCCACCTGGGGCGGCACCGTCGTCGACATGGTGCGCGCGCAGAGGTATCTTGAAATCTACCGCGACGACAAAATCCTCGATTACGTCAGCAACGTCGCCGGCCCCGCGCTCTACAACGGACTCAAGGAGCTCGAGGCGGAGTTCCCGAAATACATCCGCAACGTCCGCGGCAAGGGGCTCATGTGCGCCTACGACATCTGCTCTGAAGAGCTGCGCAACAAGTTCCTCAAGGCCTGCCAGGCGAACCACATGCTCATCCTCGGCTGCGGCGCGAACACAGTCCGCTTCCGTCCCGCGCTCAACGTCCCGCTCGAGGACATCAAGCTCGGAATCGAGATATCGCGCAAGGCCGCGAGGGAAGTATTCGGAAAGTAACGCGAAACGCAGGAGATTCAGCTAAACACACAGAAACGCCGGAGCGCGCCTCCGGCGTTTCGCTTTAGTATAATATCCGCAGAATCTCGCGGCAGACGAAACGACGAGGGGAGAAGGATAAAAATGCTCTCATGCGATACATTTGTTCTTCCGGCTGAAACCACCCTTTCGGGCAGCATAGTGATGGCGAAGAACAGCGACCGCCCGCTCGGCGAAGCGCAGGTCCTGACGTGGACGGAGGGCGCGGAGCACGCGCGCGGCGAAACCGTGCAGTGCACCTACATCTCCGTGCCGCAGGCGGAAAAGACCTACGGCGTCCTCGGCTCCAAGCCCTACTGGATATGGGGCTACGAGATGGGCGTCAACGAAAAAGGCGTGATGATAGGCAACGAGGCGCAGGGCAGCCGCGCCGCTGAGACCGGCGATGAAAACGCGCTGCTCGGCATGGACCTGCTGCGCCTCGGCCTTGAACGCGGCGCGACCGCGCGCGAGGCGATGGAGGTCATAACTGCGCTGCTCGAAGAATACGGGCAGAACGCCAACGCGAGCCGGCTATACGACAAACGGTACGAAAACTCCTTCTTCATAGCCGACAGGGAAGAAATATGGCTGCTCGAGACCGCGGGGCGCATGTGGGCCGCCAAGCGCATAGAAGAGCCGTACGCGATAAGCAACTGCTACACGATAAGAAAGCCCGACGAATGCAGCGAGGCGCTCGAAAAATACGCGCGGGACAAAGGCTGGCTCGCCGCAGACGAAAGATTCAATTTCGCGAAAGCCTATACCGCGCCCGCCGCGCGGCAGACCAGCGCCGTGCCGAGAATGAGGCGGCTGCGCGCCCTGCTCGAAGCCGAGGACGAGCCGCTCGACGCCGTCACGATAAAGGCGATACTGCGCGACCACTTCGAAGGCACGCTGATAGAACCGCGCTTCGGCGCGTCGTTCGGCACCTTCCCGTCAATCTGCATGCACGCGATGACCTGGGATGGCAGCCAGACAGCCGCCTCCATGATATGCCGCTGGACGGAAAACATAGGCCCGGTCATGCGCTACGCATACTCGATGCCATGCACGTCAGTCTACATCCCGGCCTACTGCACCGGCGCGCTGCCGCCGCTCATGAGCGCAAGCGGCGAAAAATTCGACGAAAATTCCCTCTGGTGGCTCTTCGAGCGCCTCGCGACCGCCGTATCCGCCGACTACGAAAGATACGCC
>UQVV01000100.1 GCA_900544635.1 uncultured Cloacibacillus sp.
CCGGGGATATCCGCGTGGACCGTGTGCGCGAGGTGCGGCGGGAGATATTCAACACCGCGCTCTCCGCTGGGGGACGCGCCGTGCACATCAAAGGCGCGGACAAGCTGAACGGCGCCAGTGCCAACGCCTTGCTGAAGGTGCTGGAGGAGCCGCCTGAGGGTGTGCTGTTTATCCTGACGGCGCCCAGCGAGGCGAACGTGATGGCCACCATCCGCAGCCGCTGCTGCGCCTATTCCCTGGCCCCCGTGGCCGAGGAGGTGTGCGCGGCGTATCTGAAGAAGCACTTTCCAAAGGAGCCTGAGGCCGCTCGGTATGCGGCGCTGTTCGGTGGGAAGATCGGCAGTGCGAAGCGCTGCCTGGAGGACGCGGCCGGGCGGACGCTTTTGCTGGACGCGCTGAAGCTGGCGGGCCTGGCCGAAAAACAGGACGTTTACGGCGCATTGGCGCTGCTTTCCAAATATGAAAAAGACCGCGCGGGCACACAGGCGCTTCTTGGCCTGCTGCTGAACGTGTGCAGTGCTTCACTGCGGGGCAGCGAGGCGGCCCAAAGCCCTGTAAGCCCGGCCCGCGCCGCGCGCTGCGCAGGGGAAGCCGGAAAAAAGGCCCGGCTGCTGGCAGGCAATGTCAGCGGTAAACTGGCGCTCACCTGCCTTGCCGCGCGCCTGACGGCATGAGCCTGCGCTTTGGGCGGGAGGGCTTTGCCGGCGGGCGGAGACTTTGCGCGGATATTTCTTCCCCGCGCCCCCACTCTCTTGATAAAACGCCGCTTCAAATGCCGCGGGCGGCGGAACTGACACCCATTGCAGCGGCGGCGAAAGGAAAGAAGCTATGACAAAAGTGATCGGCGTCCGCTTCAAAGCGAACGGCAAATCCTATTATTTCAGCCCCGGCGAGCTGGAACTCCAACAGGGGGACCACGTTATCGTGGAAACGGCCCGGGGAACAGAGTGCGGCGAGGTAGCAAAAGGCCCTCATGACGTGCCGGATTCCAGCATCGTCAAGCCGCTCAAGACGGTCACGCGCATGGCGGACGCCGTGGATGTGCGCCGCATGCAGCAGAACCGCGCGGACGAAAAACGCGCCTTTTCGGTGTGCGAGGAGCGCATTGCCAAGCACAAGCTGGACATGAAGCTGGTGGATGTGGAGTATACGCTGGACCGCAACAAGATCCTGTTCTACTTTACGGCCGACGGGCGCATCGACTTCCGTGACCTTGTCAAGGACCTTGCCGGTGTGTTCCGCACGCGCATCGAGCTGCGGCAGATCGGCGTACGGGACGAGAGCAAAATGCTGGGCGGCTTGGGTATTTGCGGCCAGCCGTTCTGCTGCAGCCGTTTTCTGCGGGATTTCCAGCCGGTGTCCATCAAAATGGCCAAGGAACAGGGCCTCTCGCTCAATCCGGCCAAAATCAGCGGCAGCTGCGGCCGCCTGATGTGCTGTCTTGCCTACGAGCAGCCGGCATATGAGTATCTGAACAGGATCACTCCGGGCGTGGGGAGCATTGTCAAAACGCCTGAGGGAGTGGGCGCCGTGGTGGAGACCAATGTCATCTCCGGTACCCTGCGCGTGCGGATGGACCCCCCAGCCACCGGCTTCAAAACGTTCCACAAGGACGAATGCCAGTATCTGCGCGGCGGCAAGCGCGCACCCATCGCGCCGGACCCGGAGCCGGAAGAGATCACCGAATGAACGCTTTTGCCCCGCGTAGGTCTGCGTCTGCCGGGCCGTGCGGGGAAAAGCTGTTTCCCGGCGTGTAAAAAGTGCGTGAAAGTGGCCCTGCGCCCCTTGAAAAATCCGCATTTTATGTTAAAATGAGAACACATGGAGGCACAGCCTCTGGCGGCTGCATGCGCTGACCCGCGCCGCTCGCGCACGCTGCCGTAAAAAATTCGATCGCGCGGAGAAGAGGATGGATACTTATGGCTTACAAAATTTCTGACGACTGCATCGCTTGCGGCACCTGCGCTGGCGTGTGCCCGGTTTCTGCGATTTCCGAGGGCGACGGCAAGTATGTCATCGACGCGGACGCCTGCCTGGATTGCGGCACCTGCGCCGGCGAATGCCCGGTTTCCGCTATTTCCGAGGGTTGATTTCCCGGGAAAAGCAGAGCAAAGCAACAAAGAGGCGGGCACCGTGCGTGCCCGCCTTGCTTTTTCCTTATTCAGGCGATTTCGGCCTCTGCATCCGCGAGGGGCCTGAATTTTTGATTTGAGCGGCCTCCTCTACTTGGGCGTGCCGCTGAAACCGATTCGAAAGGAGCCTCCGCCTTTGCAGCAGGAACACCTTGCCAACGGCACACCCGTTTTCATCACGCAAAGCCACCGTTTTGGCCAGGATGCACTGCTGCTGGCTCACTTTTGCCGCGTGCGCCGCGCCGAGGCTGTGTGCGATCTGGGCACCGGCTGCGGGGTCATTCCCCTGCGCTGGCACGACAGAGGGCACCGCGGCCCATGCCTTGCGCTGGATATCGCGCCCGGCGCCGTAGCGCAGCTGCACGCGGCGGTGCAGGCTGCGGAGGCCTGGCATATCACGCCGGTCACAGCAGATCTGCGGGACCTTGCAGGCCTGCACCCATATGCCCAGAGCCGCGATGTCGTGGCCTGCAACCCGCCCTATTTTACAGGTGGGCGCGTCAGTCCGGACGCGGCGCGGGCGGGTGCGCGCCATGAGCTTTCCTGCACGATGCCCGATGTATGCGCGGCTGCGGGTCTGCTGCTGAAAGACGGCGGCAGGCTGTGTGTGTGCCAGCGTCCGGAACGCCTGGCGGACGTGCTGTGCGCAATGCGCGGCGCGCGCATTGAGGCGTGGGACGTTTCGGAGCCGAAGCTCAAGTCCGCGCAGTTTGAGATGATGCGCATGCGCGCCGAGGAGCGCGTGAAATTCAAATGCGGCGATTCGCTGACGCTCGAGCCAGACGAGGCGCCCGACACGATACTGCTCGACGCGCCATGCTCGGGCAGCGGGACGTGGGGCAGGCATCCCGAAGCGAAATGGCGCTGCTCGCCGGAGCAGGTCGAGGAAAACGGCAAGCTCCAGCGCAAACTGCTCGAACGCGCCGCGACGCTGCT
Organism: uncultured Cloacibacillus sp.; assembly: GCA_900544635.1. Lineage (GTDB taxonomy): Bacteria > Synergistota > Synergistia > Synergistales > Synergistaceae > Caccocola > Caccocola faecigallinarum. The sequence continues at coordinate 3,069 of UQVV01000100.1, forward strand.
CGCGCCCGGCGGCGTGCTCATGTACAGCACATGCAGCCTCTTCCGCACAGAAAACGAAAAAATAGTCGCCGACGTAATGAGCCGCCATCCCGAGCTCGTCGAGCTCCCGGTCGAACGCAGGGCGGAGTTCATGCGCCGCGGAAAACCCTACGGGACCGTCATAATGCCCGCGCTGCCGTGGGTCGACGGATTTTACATGGCGATGCTCGCGAAGCGCCGCCACGGCTCCGCGGAGGTGGAATAAATGGGCAGAATACACCGCTGGGGCATGCTCGTCGCCTTCCTCGTCATCATAGGCTGCGCCTATCTCGGCGTTAAGATGGTCTTCGTCGAGGACAAGGACGTCGCCGTGCCCGGCGTCACGGGAATGCAGCTCGTAGACGCGCTCAACGCGCTCCAGACGCGTGGGCTGCTCGCGAAGGTGGACAAGGTAGACTCGTCCGCGCCCGAGGACACAGTCGTGGCGCAGAACCTCAGCGCCGGAGAGAAGGTCTCGAAGGGCAAGGTCGTCCTGCTCCGCGTCAGCAAGGGCGGAGCAGCGCAGGCGATACCCGACGTGCGCGGCCTCAAGTTCGAGGAGGGCGTCAAGATGCTCGGCGACGCCGGCTTCAAGGTCGACCGCGTCGTGCGCGTCACTGACAAGCTCACGCCCTCCGGCACCGTCATAGCGCAGAACCCCGCCGCGCCGCAGCGCGTCTCGTCGAACTGCATGGTGACGCTGCTCGTCAGCAGCGGCGCGAAGGGAGAGAACTCCTTCGTCGCCGTCCCCGACCTGCGCGGCTACGGACAGCAGGCGGCGATAGACATGATTGAACAGCTCGGCCTGCGCCTCGGACAGACCTCCGAGTCGCCCTCCGACGCAGTGCCCGAGGGCAGCGTGCTCTCGTCGCGTCCCAAGGCCGGCAGCCGCGTCCCCGCGGGCTCGCTCGTCAGCCTGACCTTCGCGCGCGCGCCTCTGCCCACGGATGCGCCGCCCGTCGAAGCGCCGCCCGCCAACGACCAGGACCCCGCGCGGGCCGAGGCCGTGCGCAAGGTCGTGATAAAAGAGACCAAGCCCGTGACGATACCGACGAAGCTGCCGGCGCGCGACGAAACGCAGGTAGTCGAAGCTCCAGCGCAGCCCGCTCAGACCGAGACGCAGCCGGAGGCCGCGGCACAGCCCGCGCAGCCCCAGCCGCAGGAGCAGCCTCAGCAGGCCGCGCGCCCGACGGGCCCGCAGAAGACCGCGAAGGTGCGCTACCAGGTGCCGCCGCTGTCCAAGCCGCTCTCCCTCAAAATTGAGCTCATGGACGACTACGGCACGCGCGTGCTGAAGGACGGCACGGCGAAGAGCGGCGAATACATCTCGCTCAACGTCCCCTACTCGGGCGAGGCGAGAGTGACGATCTATCTCGGAGGCGAATTCGTATGGCAGGACCGCTACAACTAACCGAACTCAAAAAGGGACGCCGTATGCTCATAGCGCCGTCGCTGCTCTCCGCCGACGCGCTCGACATCGGCGGACACATCGAACGGCTCGAGGGCGAGGCCGACTGGCTCCACGTCGACATAATGGACGGCCACTTCGTCCCGAACCTCTCCTACGGCCCCGCGCTCGTCAAGGCGCTGCGCAGGCGCTGGCCCGAGGCCTTCCTCGATGTCCACGTGATGGCAGAGCCCGCCGAGGACTTCGTCGACATGTTCCTCGCGGCGGGCCCGTCGCTGCTCACGGTACACGCCGAGGCGGCGAAGCACATCCACCGCGTGCTGCAAAAGATAAAGGACGCCGGCGTGCTCGCGGGCGTTTCGCTCAACCCTGGGACTCCCGTGTGTATGATTGAGCCCGTGCTTTACATGGCGGACCTTGTGCTCGTTATGTCGGTCAACCCGGGCTACGGCGGTCAGTCCTTCATCCCGGAGATGCTCGACAAGGTGCGCGAGCTGCGTATGCGCCGCGCCGAGCTCGGACTCGGATATCTCATCGAAATCGACGGAGGCGTGAACCTTCAGAACGCCGCTGCGGTCTGCGAGGCCGGATGCGACGCAGCCGTCGCCGGCAACGCGGTATTCGGCCAGCCGAACCCCGCCGAAGTGATAAGAAAAATGCGCGCGTCGCTCGAATAACGACGCCGTCGTAAAATATGCGAAAAGGCCGCGGCTTCGTCCCGCGGCCTTTTTCGTACCCGCGCGCCCATACGCGCCGGGCATGGCGCGGCGGTGCGCCGAAAGCATTGGCGCGCGCCGCCTCCGCGATAGTAGAATAGAATCCGTGAAAATATCCGCGCGCCATCGCGCGCCGAAAGGGGAGCGGAGCGAGTGAACCTGCTCGGAATCGAGGCCGCAGTCATATCGTTCGTCTGCATCGGGATATTCCATCCCGTCGTGATAAAGGCCGAATATTACTTCTCGTCGCGCTGCTGGCCCGCATTCCTCGCCGCGGGCGCGTTCTGCTGCGCCGCGTCGCTCTTCGCGGAATCGCCGCTGCTCTCTGTCGCGCTAGGCTCGCTCGGCTGCACGTGCCTCTGGTGCATAATCGAGCTTAAAGAGCAGGAACGCCGCGTCGCGCGAGGCTGGTTCCCGGAAAATCCTAAACGGCGCGCAAAGCGCGGCAGAGAATAAAATGTACGTGACGGACGCCGCGCCGCGGAAGCGCGCCGGAAACTTCGGAGACGCGCGAAACCTCCGCCAATCTCGTGAAAGAAGCGCCGCCGAGTGAAAACCTCCGTGAAATTCAAAATCTGCGTCGACATCACGATGACAGCCGCGCTCTACGCCTGCATGGCCTACATGCTCGTCGGCGAAGAGGCGCACGAATGGATAGGAAGCGGCCTCGCGCTGCTCTTCGTCCTGCACAACGCGCTGAACCGCAAATGGTACGCCGCGCTCCTCACGGGGCGCTACACGCCGCTGCGCGCCTTCCAGACCGCCGTCAACCTGCTCTGCCTCGTCTTGATGGCCGCAGCCGCGGTCAGCGGAGCCGCGATGTCGCGCTATCTCTACGACATACCGTTCCTCAGCGGCGGCGCGTCGCTCGCGCGCACCGTCCACATGCTCGCCGCCTACTGGGGCTACTGCTTCATCTCGCTGCACCTCGGCCTGCACTGGAGCATGATGCTCGGCATGATGAGGAACGCCGCCGCGCCGCAGAACGCGCCGCGATGGATTACGCCGCTTCTTAGAACGGCGGGAGCCGCCGCCGCCCTGCTCGGCGCGCACGCGCTCATGCGCCACAGCCTGCTCGACTACATGTTCCTGCGAAACCAGTTCGTCTTCTTCGACACAGAGCGCCCGCTCTGTCTCTTCTTCCTCGACTACGCCGCAATAATGGCGCTCTGGGCATGGCTCGCCCACTACGCGCGCCTCGCGCTGATAAAGGTGTCGGCGCGGAAGAAATAACGCGCGGACGCGGTTTCGGCGATAGGCTGACTGCTGGCTTGCCGAATATAAAAACACGTCCGAGCAAACCGTATCGAAAGATGTTACTATATATGTATCAGTAAGCTGTACCGTCGCGCTCTTGCGAGCGCGTGAGTTGAAACGGGGCGGGTCAGTATATCAGTCGGCACGCGCGCCGTCGCGCTCTTGCGAGTGCGTGAGTTGAAACTTGGCTACGTTGAGGACGACGGCCTTCTCCTGCAGTCGCGTTCTT
>UQVV01000101.1 GCA_900544635.1 uncultured Cloacibacillus sp.
TAGCGGCGAGCTGCGCGGCGAATATTTCGGGGAATCCTCCGCCGAAGATGAGGCCGCCGCACTCGGGTATGCGTTCGTCGTTCAGCGGGCTGAAGGTGATGATTTCCGCGCCCGCGGCTTCGAGCGCGGCGAGGCTCTCTGGGTAGTAGAAGGAGAACGCTTCGTCGCGCGCGACGGCGATTTTTACGCGCGGGTTCGCAGCGCGCGGCTCGTCCGCCTCTTCGAGCGGCGGCGCGGAGCGCGCGATTTCGAGCAGCTTGTCGAAGTCTATCGCCGGTTCTATCATGCGGCGCACGTTTTCGATGTGCTCGCGGTTGTCGTTCTCTTCGACGGGGAGCAGGCCGAGGTGGCGTTCGCGTACTTCTGCGGCTTTGTCGCGCGGCACCGCGCCGACGACGGGAAGGCCGAGCCGCTCTATCGCCTCCGTGACCATCGCGCGGTGGCTGTCTGAGCCGTAGCGGTTGACGATTACGCCGCAGATGTTCACATCCAGGTCGTAGTCGCGGAAGCCCTTCGCTATCGCGGCGGCGCTTTCGCCCATGGAGCGCACGTCGATGACGAGGAGCACGGGCGCGCGCAGCGCCTTGGCTATCGCCGCAGTGCTGCTGATTCCGCCGCGGCCGCCGTCGTAGAGGCCCATGACGCCCTCTATGACAGAGAGGTCCGCGCCGCGCGAGGCGGAGACGAATATTTTTTTCATAGTCTCTTCGCCCGTGAGCCACGTGTCGAGGTTGTCGGCGCGCGAGCCCGCGGCGAGCGCGAGGTAGCCCGGGTCGATGTAGTCGGGGCCGACTTTGTACGGGTGGACGCGCAGGCCGCGCGCGGCGAGCGCCGCGACGATTCCGCTCGTTATCGTGGTTTTGCCGCTGCCGCTGTGCGCCGCGGCGATGAGTATGCGCGGGCGCTCCGCCGTCTTCATTTTATTTCACTCCCGAAATTTTCACGATGTAGTCGATGTCGAGGTTTTTGCGCGCGTGCGCGGCGAGCGCGTCGTAGGCGGCTTCCTTCGCGGCGGTCGTGGAGACCGGCTCACGCTCGGGCAGGCCGCGGCGGCGGCGCAGCGCGTTGAGCCACGCGGCGCGGAATCTGTCGTTGTGGAAGGCGTTGTGCAGGTAGCTTCCCGCGGCGCGCAGCTCCGCGTCGGCGAGGCCGTCCTCACGTCCGTCGAGCTCGAAGAGCGGCGCGAATTTCGTGTCGCCGCCCGTCGGGAGCGTGATGCCGAAATGTATCTCGTAGCCGTCGACGGGCGTCTCTGTCGTAAAGTACGGGTGTATCGCGCGCCCCCTGCGGCGTATGACCGTCTTTTCTTCGCCGAAGGTCGTTACGGCGGGAAGCAGGCCGAGGCCCTCTATCTCGGGAATTTTGTCGTTGTCGCGCAAGTGGCTGTCGTCTATCTTTTCGCCCATCATCTGGTAGCCGCCGCAGAGTCCGTAGACCGTGCCGCCGTTCGCGTAAAAGCGGCGGATGCCCTCCGCGAGGCCGCTGTCGATCAAATATTTCATGTCGAGCACGGTGCTTTTCGTGCCGGGAAGGACGACGGCGTCGAGGCGCGAGAGCTGCGCGGGCGACGACAGCTCGACTATCTCGACGTCGGGCTCGAAGCGGAAGGCCTCGATGTCCGTGTGGTTCGATACGCGCGGGAACTTCACGACGCCGACGCGCAGCTTTTCGCCGCAGTCGCCGCTTCCGCTGTTCCAGTTGAGGCTGAGGATGTCCTCGCCCTCGATGATTATGTCGGTGAGCCACGGCATGACGCCGACGACCTTGACGCCGGTGTGCTTTTCCGTCCACTCGACCGCGTCCTGGAAGAGCGATATGTCGCCGCGGAATTTGTTGAAGATTATGCCCTTGACGCGCTTCCTGTCCTCGCCGAGAAGTTCGAGCGTGCCGACGACGGAGGCGAGAGAGCCGCCGCGGTCCACGTCGGTGACGAGAATCACGGGCACGTCCGCTTCGCGCGCGACGCGCATGTTTGCTATCTCGCCAGCGTTCAGATTTATCTCGGCGGGGCTGCCCGCTCCTTCGCAGACCATGAGGTCGAAGTTTTTATCTATTATTGAAAGGGCTTCGCGCACCGTCTCGATGCCGCGGCCCAACGTGAAGTCTTTGTAATAATTCTTGTCGCAGGGCGCGTCGTAGACCTTGCCCATGAGGACGATTTCCGACGAAACGTCCTTGCGCGGTTTGAGAAGTATCGGATTCATGAAGGCCTGCGGCTCGACGCGCGCCGCCTCGGCCTGCACGCCCTGCGCGCGGCCCATTTCGAGGCCGTCCGCCGTGACGTAAGAGTTGTTTGACATATTCTGTGATTTGAAGGGGCAGACGTTGTAACCCATGTCGGAGAAGATGCGGCAGAGCGCCGTCGCGATGAAGCTCTTGCCGCTGTCGCTGCTCGTGCCCTGTACCATGACGCCTTTCATAAAATTCACCGCCGTTTCAGTATTCAATGCCTTCGCGCGCGGGAACTCCGGCGTCGAAGAAATGTTTGACCTTTTCCATCGAAGTGACGAGCGTCGCGCGCTCGACCAGCTCGCGCGGCGCGCGGCGGCCCGTCATCACGATTTCGGTATTTTCGGGACGTTTGTCGAGAAGCGAGAGGGCTTCGTCCAGCGTTACGCATCCGTGACGGATCGCCGCCATCAGCTCGTCGAGCACGAGCAGGTCGGCGGCGTTCTCTTCGAGGATTTTTTCCGCCTCGACGAAGAGCGGGCAGGGACGCGCGCACGGGCCGCTTTTGCGTCCCATCGGGCACTGCGAGACCTTCAGGCCGATTTTCTCCGCCATGACGTGCTCGCCGCAGCGCTCGGCCTTGAGGAACTGCACGACGCGCACGCGATGGCCGTGGCCCAGCGCGCGCAGGCAGAGGCCGAAGGCCGCCGTCGATTTGCCCTTTCCGTCGCCGGTGTAAATCTGGACTTCGCCCTTACGCATTAAAAGCCTTCCGTCTCTATCGTCGCCTTCGCCGCGTCGAGGAACTGTTCCACGTCGTCGTTCGTGTGCGCGGCGGAGAGGAACATCGCCTCGAACTGCGACGGGGCCATAAGCACGCCGTGCGCGAGCATTCCGTTGAAGAATCTCGCGTAGCGCGCCGTGTCGCTCTTTTTCGCGTCCGCGTAGCTGAATACCGGCTCTTTCGTGAAGAACACCGTCGAGAGCGACTCTATGCCCTGTACGAAGGCGCGGACGCCCTTCTCGGCGAACATCGCCGCGAGCCCAGCGCCGAGCGAAGCGCGCAGGTAGTTGATGTCTCTGTATATATTCGGGTTGTCGCGCAGGGTCTTGAGCGTGGCGAGCCCAGCGGCCATAGCTATGGGGTTGCCGGAGAGCGTCCCCGCTTGATAGACGGGGCCGAGCGGTGCGACGCAGCTCATAACGTCGCGCCGTCCGCCGTAAGCGCCGACGGGCAGGCCGCCGCCGATTATCTTTCCGAATGTCGAGAGGTCGGGCGTTATGCCGTAGTAGCCCGAGGCGCAGTGTATGCCGAGGCGGAAGCCGGTGATTACTTCGTCGAATATCAGCAGCGCGCCGTAGCGCTGAGTGATTTCGCGCACTCTTTCGAGGAAGCCCTTTCTTTCCGGCAGACGCCCGCACTCCGGGTATTCTACTTCCCAGCCGACGTCGCCGGTCGCGTCTTTGGCGGCCTGCGGTACGTCGTCTTCGGGCAGGACGACGCCCATGTTCGCGGCGACGGGCTCGACGATGACGGCGGCGATGCGCTCTCCGTGCTCGGCGAATATCCTTTCAAGCTCGTCCGCGTCGTTGTAACCGCAGGTCAGCGTCGTCTCCGCCGTGCCGCGCGTGACGCCCGCGCTGTCGGGCTGTCCCGCCGTCGCGAGGCCGGAGCCTGCCTTGACGAGCATAGAGTCCGAGTGCCCGTGGTAGCAGCCCTCGAATTTCACGATGAGCTCGCGCCCCGTGAAGCCGCGCGCGACGCGCAGCGCCGATAGCACAGCCTCCGTGCCCGACGAAACCATGCGCACCATCTCGACGCCCGGGACGAGCGAGCAGACGAGCTCCGCCATCTCGACCTCGGCTTCTGTCGGCAGGCCGTAGCTCGTGCCGAGCTCCGCGGCCTTCTTCACGGCTTCGACGACGGGCTCGTAAGCATGTCCGAGAATCATCGGCCCCCACGAGCCGATGTAGTCCGTGTATCTTTTTCCGTTTTCATCCCAGAGGTACTGCCCTTTGGCGCGGGCGGCGAATACCGGCGTGCCGCCGACGCTTCTGAAGGCGCGGACGGGGCTGTTGACGCCGCCTGGGATCAGCCGCTCGGCGCGCGCGAAGAGTTCGGCGTTGCGGTCCATTAGAGCCGCCCCTCCTTCATCATCTTCGCAAGCTCCGGCGCGAAGTAGGTGACGATTATGTCCGCGCCCGCGCGCGCGAGGCAGACGGCGCTCTCCGCGACGACGCGCTCCTCGTCGAGCCAGCCGTTCGCCGCAGCGGCCTTTATCATCGAGTACTCGCCGCTGACGCAGTAGGCCCCCGTCGGCACGTCGAAGGCTTCCTTCACCTTCGACAGCACGTCGAGGTAGGGCAGGCCGGGCTTGACCATTATCATGTCCGCGCCCTCGTCTATGTCGAGCTCCGCCTCGCGCAGGGCCTCGCGCACGTTGCGCGGGTCCATCTGGTAGCTGCGGCGGTCGCCGAAGGCCGGCGTCGAGCCCGCGGCCTCGCGGAACGGGCCGTAGAATGCGGAGGCGTACTTGACGGCGTAGGAGAAGATTATCGTCTCGTCCATCCCCGCCGCGTCGAGCGCCTCGCGTATCGCGCCGACGCGCCCGTCCATCATGTCCGACGGAGCCACGACGTCGGCTCCGGCCTGAGCCTGCGAGAGCGCCGTCTTAGCGAGCAGCTCGACGGTCGGGTCGTTGTCCACCGTGTCGCCCTTGAGCAGCCCGCAGTGGCCGTGCGATGTGTACTCGCAGAGGCAGACGTCGCACATGAACGTCATCTCAGGGAAATTTTTCTTGCCTATGCGCAGCGCCTGCTGGATGACGCCGTTTTCGTCCCACGCGCCGCTTCCGCACTCGTCCTTGTGTTCGGGCAGGCCGAAGAGCAGTATGGATTTTATTCCGGCGTTCGCCGTCTCTTCGAGGAATTTCGGGAAGGTGTCGGGGCTGTAGCGCTTCTGCCCAGGCATCGCGGGGATGTCTTCGATTATGTTTTTGCCTTCGCGTATGAATACGGGGTAAACGAGCATAGAGGGAGAGAGCCTTGTCTCGGCCGCCATGTCGCGTATCGCCGCGGTTCTTCTGAGTCTTCTCGGCCTGAATATCATTTTTCATCAACCTCCAGTGTTTTTATAAGCGAATCGAGGGTCGCCTTCTCGGCGGTCCTTATCTCTTCAAAGCCGTGCTTCGCGGCCTCTTCGGCGGTCTGCCGCCCTATGCAGCAGGCGGTCTTCACGACGGGGCCGCCGAAGGCCGCGGCGAAGCCGCGCACCGTGGACGCGCTCGTGAAGAGCGCAGCGTCCGCGCCGTCGGGAAGGACGGCGGGCTTTTCGTAAGTTGTCTCATAAAGCGCAAATTCTGTAAAGTCCGCGCCCGCGGCGCGAAGATGTTCCGTCAGTTCGGGCGAGCCGTCTTTCGCGCGCAGCATTAAAATTTTTCCGCCCGCGGCGAGCGGCGCTAGGCCGTCCGCGAGCGACGCGCCGTCGTAGACCTCGGGCACGTAGTCGACCGCGAGGCCGCGCGCGCGGAGGGCTTCCGCGGTCGCGCCGCCTATCGCCGCGATTTTCGCGTTTCCTATCTCGCGCACGTCGCGCCCTTCTTTTGCGAGAAGCTCAAAAAAGCTCTCGACTCCCGTCGCGCTCGTGAAGCCGAGCCACGCATAACCGCCGAGCGGCGGCAGGGTCACGTCGAGCGTGCGCGTCGAGATGCAGGGGCACTCGACGACCTCAGCGCCGAGGGCGCGCAGCTTCGCGCAGAGCTTTCCGGCGCGTCCGCGCGGGCGCGTGACGACGACCTTGCGTCCCGAGAGCGGCAGGAATTTCTTCCATTCAAATTCTTTTCCGAGAGCAGCGACGGCGCCGACGATTATTATCGCGGGCGAGCGCAGCTCCGCGCGCCGCGCGATTTCGGTCAGCGTGCCGAGCGTGCCTTCGATGCGGCGCTGGCGCGCGGTCGTCCCGCGCTCAACGGCGGCGGCTGGGGTGTCGGGCGACATGCCCGCCTTCGTCAGCGCGGCGCAGATGTCGGGCAGCGCCGACGCGCCCATGAGGAAGAGCAGCGTCCCGCCGAGGCGCGCGAGCGCGGCGTAGTCTGTGTCGGCTATGCCGCCCTCCTTCGTGTGCGCCGTGATTATGTGCAGCGACGCCGCGAGACCGCGGTGCGTGACGGGTATGCCCGCCGCAGACGGCGCGGCTATCGCAGAGGTCACGCCCGGAACGACCTCGAACTCTATATTTTCTTTTTTCAGCGCTTCTATCTCCTCGCCGCCGCGTCCGAAGACGAAGGGGTCGCCGCCCTTGAGGCGCACGACGTCCTTGCCGTCGAGAGCTTTCTCGACGAGTATCTTTTCTATCTCGCGCTGCGGCACGGGGTGGCGTCCGCCCTCCTTGCCGACGTTTATCTTCTCGGCGCGCTCCGGCATCATCGCGAGCACTCCGTCGCCGACGAGCCTGTCGAATACTA
>UQVV01000102.1 GCA_900544635.1 uncultured Cloacibacillus sp.
AACATGATTATACATCGCCGCGCCGCGCGAACGCAGGCGGCGGAGCATAAAAAAATCGGGAGGCGCGCGGCCTCCCGGTTACGTCAGAGTGTTTTCGTCTTTCTTAATATCCCATAGCTTCGGAGTGGCTCTTGAGCTGAGCCACGTTCTTGTTGACCTTTTTCAGATAGTTGGTCGCGATGCCGCCGTAGTATCTGTTGAGCGCCTTCTGCACCGTGCCGTAGGCCGTGATGTAGCGCGAGAGTATCAGCACGCCGGCCTCGACCCCGCGCTCCGGGTCGAACATGTGGTCGCGCGTCGGCGCTATGCCCTTCGCGCGCAGCATTCCGTTGTGGACCTTCCACATGACCTGCATGACGCCGAGCGCCCCCGCGCTGCTCTTCGCGTTCGGGTTGAAGTGGCTCTCGGCCTTCGCTATGCCGACCGCGAGGTGCGACGGCACGCCGTACTTGATGCTGTAGAATACGAGCGCGCTGGCCTCGCGCCAGGCCGTTTCGTAAGATATCTTCGGATTCACCTTTCTGATGAACGTCGCGGTGTTCGCCACGCTGCGCTGCTTCGCGGGCGGCAGCTTGTCGAGCCTGTTAAGCGTGCTGAGCGGGTGGTCGTGACGCCATTTCGCGAGATCTTCCTCCGTCAGCCCCTGATGCTTCAGCGCGCTGTATATCGACTGGTCGTACCTGGCCGACCGCGCCTCCTCGCGCCGCTTCTCCATTTTCGCCTTCGTCGCGGCGTTGTCCTGCGCGATGCGGAGTATCTGGCTCCGTATCTTTTCCGCAGCCGTCTGCGTCTCGGCGGATTTTTCCGCCGGCCTTATCACAGTTTGATCCGAGAGGGTGGTATGTGTTTTCGGCTGTGGTTCCGTGCCGCCCATTCCAGCGTTCGGATGGATGACGATGGAGAGCGTGAGCAGGAGCATAGCTGCGATCCGCGGCAGATGGAAATGCCGCTTTCTCATTAGTTTCCGCATATTTACCTCCTTGAGTTCGAACGCGGCGCGGAGCTTTCTCTCCGAAAAGCGGACTCTGTCCGCCGTCTCTTGGATTTTTTTCAGTAGCGTCCGCCGCCGGCACTCTAAACGCGGTTTCTATGATAACGGCAAGAGCCGAGAAGTCAAGGCGGAGGGGCCAAACGCCGCGTTTTGCAAGGCGCGGCGGGCCGTCCGCTTAATTTCGCGGCGCAGATACAGTCGCCGGAGAATGTTTTTCGTTAAGAATCGGGCGCGGGAAGCCGCCGCCGCGGGCGCGGACGCGGCTTTTTTACGTTTTCTTTAAGTTGCGGCGAATTGTAAAAGCTCCGTAAAACGGCTGAATTGTACGACGCGCGGCTGCAATTTACGCCGCCGCGCGCGTTTTGCGTCATTCGGGTAAATCTATGAGAAGCTCCGCGGCTTTGCGCAGGACGGCTATGTCGCCGCCGAGCCGCTCCTTCTGCACGCCCACCGGCTCGTCGAGGACGGGGACGAACATTCCGCGCCGCTCGACCGCGGCGTAGAGCTTTTCCCCGACGAAGACGAGCGAGACCGGCGCGCCCGCCGCCTCCGAAAATTCCATAATCTTCCCGATGAGCTGCGGCGTCAGGATGTAATAGGCGTTGTGCTCGTCATCCGCGAAGACGTTGAATTTGTCGTTGAAGGCGGCGTTCTCCGTCATTATCTTATGTTCGGCGCGCGAGCCTCCGGTGTCGGTGAAGAGCTCGCGCCGGAAGACCTGCACGAAGCCGTCGCTCTTTTTCGTGTCGTCGAAGCGCGAGAAGCACATCACCTGACCGTCGAAGAGCGTCTGAAGCTCGCGCTTCTTCTCCTTCTTCACCATGCGGCGCGCCGTCACGTCGCTGATGCGGAAGCGCACGCCCTCGTAAAGCCCGGTCAGCAAATCCTCGCGCTTGAAATACTTTTTGTCGCCGCACTTGACGACCGCGGCGTCGCGCACCTCCTCCCACTCAAAGCCCTCGCGGCTGCGGAACTCGAGCTGCGAGAAGCCGGGGAGCGCGCCTATAATCGGCAGCACATATTTAGCCTTGAAGCTCTCGACGAAGCGCGCGTGCGCGCGGCGCGCGACGATTGTGTGAAGAAAGCCGAAGGTCCCCGCCGAGGCCACAATCGCCGCGATTGCGTTCTTCATCATCGCGGAGCCGCCGCCGTCCGCGAACTCGTGCGTGTAGAAGAGCCACCAGTAAAGCGGAAACGCAAGCGCCGCGAGCGCGTAGGCCAAGTACGTGCGCTTCTTCGCGCTCTCGCGCAGAGCGTCGAGCTCCGCCTCGCTTATCGCTTCGTCCGCCGAAAAGGTCTTATCAGTCAAAGTTTACCTTGAACTCCCTTTTTTTATCGTCGATTTCGTAGAACTCCGCCTTCTCCATGCCGTGGATGCGCGCGACGACGAGCCACGGGAACGACGCTATCGTCTGGTTGTAGAGCGAGACGTTCGCGTTGTAGAGGCGGCGCGCCGCCTGGAGATGCTCTTCAACGTCGCTGATGGAGCGTTGGAAATGCTCCATAGATACCGACGAATAGAGCACGGGGTACTGCTCCGCGAGCGCGTTGACCGCCGTGCCGACGCCGCCGAGGCTCTGCTGAATCGACGAAAGCAGGCCTATCTTCTCGCCCGCGCTCAGTTTGCGCCCCGCAGCGCCGCTCTTCTTGCCGCGCCGCTGCTGCGCCAGCTTCGTCTTGATTTCCGCCATCTTCGCGGACTGCGCGGCGACGGCTTCGTTTATCGCGTCGGCCTGCTCGCGCGTCAGCGCCCCGCCCTCCTGCGTCTTGTCCGTAACGTCCGCGCCGCTGCGCAACCCCGTGACCGCCGTGTAGGTTTCATACTCGTGGCTGAGAAATTTCTTGACCGCCTCGATTTCCTCCGAGAGCAGGTCGTAGCGCTTCTCGAGCGCCACGTCGATGTCCGAGCCGCCCTCCTCGACCTTCACCGCGAGGCGGCGCAGCCTGTTGTAAATCGAAACATATCCGATGACTGCGGCGAGCGCCGCGCTTCCCGCTATCATGTACGTCTGCATCGCGAAATCGTCCTCCTCCGGCGTCCGCAATGCGCGGCCCGCCGCCATAATTATACGACAGGCCCCGCCTGATGCGGCGGGGCCCGGAAATTATGCGCGCGGCTTTAATTCGCGGCGCGCTCCGTCATTCGTTTTTCTTCGAGAGCGCGAGCAGCAGGATGCCGGAGAAGAGCACCGCGACGCCCGCGGAGCCTATCAGCGAGAGGCGCTCGCCGAGCAGGACGGTCGAGAGGAACCACGCGGTCAGCGGCTCTGCGAGGCCGAGCGTGTAGACGACGCCGAGCTCGACGTTCTGCACGCCTATCGTGAAGAGCGTGTACGGGATTACGGTGCTGAGGAAGGTAAGCAGCGCCATGCAGAGCGCGCCGCGCGGCGTGAGCATCCAGGCCGCGTCGCCGGCGACAAGCCAAGGCAGAGCCATGAGCGCGCTGACGCCGCTCACCATCGCTATCGTCTCGTACGCGTCGCGCTCTATCATGCGCAGGCCGACGCCCTCAAGCGCGAAGGAGAGCGCGGCGCAGAAGGCGAGAAACACGCCGAGGACGCTGACCTCGAGCGCGCCGCTGCTGCCGCCGAGGACGAGCATGACGCAGCCCGCGACTGCGAGCGCGGTTGCGGCGTACCAACGCGCGGAGAGGCGCTCGCCGAAGAAGAGCCGCCCGCAGATTCCCGCGACGGGCGGGGCCGCGCCTATCGCGACCATCGTGCCGACGGCGACGCCGGTCATGCGCACGGCGGTGAAAAAGGTGAGCTGATATGCCGCGAGCCCAGCCGCCGCGAGCAGCACGCCGCGCACGCTCCAACCGCCCGCGAAGAGCCCGCGCCCGCGCTTAGCGAGCATGAAGAGCATCAGGACGATGCCGGAGAATACGACGCGCGCCGAGCCGACGGTCAGCGACGACGCGCCCTCGGGCGCGAAGGCCTGTATCGTCCCCGTCGTGCCCCAGCACATTCCGGCCGCGAGGACGCAGAGCGTGCCTTTGAGAGAATTTTTGGAAACCGCCATGAGCTTTCCTCCCTAGACGCGGCAGCAGCCGCAGGCCTCCATGCGGCGCACCGGATGCGCGACGTGCGGCAGCAGCTCCCATATAAGCTCGCGCCTGTCTTTGACGGCGAAGAGCGCCTCTTCCGAAAGCGTCCATATCTCGAAGGGCTCGGCCCCCTCCGTCAGAGCCGCGCCGAAGCGCGAGAGCCGCTCCGCGCGCTCCGCGGCCTCGGCCTCCTTCGCCGAGACGAGGTAGAGCACGCTGATGCTGTCCTGTTCCTGCTCGTCGATGTCGAAGTAGTCCGTCAGCTCGACGCGGCGCATGAGCGTCGTCCAGCGGCGGAATTTTGAAATTTCCGCGAGCTCGCATGATTCGTCGCCGCCGTCGAAGACGAAGGCGAAGCGGTCTGTGTTCACGAGGCGCATCGGGTCGTTCGGATGCGGCTTGAAATGGTCGTAGCAGCGGTGGTCGTAGCGGCAGACGTAAAAAACGTCGGGCATGTATGCGTCTATCTGCGCGCGGTGGGCTTCCGTCCATGCCGCGGCCTTCGCGCATGCGGCTTCGAGCCTGCCGCGCCGCCCCCAGAGGCCGCCCGGGACGAACTCCGCCTCCATCTCCCGCTGCGCCGCGCCCTCCATGTAAGGCCACGAGAGAGCGCCGTCCTTTACGCTGAAAAGCTCCGCGTCCGGGACCTTCGGGAACATTTCAAGCCGCGGCCTCGTGTAATACTGCTTTATGCCCCAGCGCTGCGCGTGCGCGGCGTCGAGCTTTTTCAGGAATTTCGCGGCGCGCACGGAGCGTGCGCGGTCGGCGGGGGCTTTGCCCGGCTTCTCGTCGAGGAAGTTTTCGAGCGCCGCGCGGCGGAACTCCTCCGCGCCCGCCTCCGTCAGCGAATAGATACCGCCGCGCCCGTCGAGCAGCCCTTCTCCCGCAAGCGACGCGACCGCCTCCATGTCGGCCCCCTCGGCTTCGAGCATCTGCCCGTCCCAGCACGGATAAAGCGTGTCGAAAAGCGTTATAAGCATCATGTTGTCCGTCATGACGCGCCTCCTTTACGGCTTTATATAGAATTCTGCGTTGCCGGTTAAATAATAGCCCGCGAGGGCGCGCGGAGAAAGAGAGAGAAATTAACAGCGGCTGTGAAATTTTCTCACAGCCGCGGGGAAAAGTCCCGCCGCGCGCGCACGGCGGCGGGAGGCTAAAAGTTTCGGCGCGCGCGGCGCTACGCCTTCAGCTCGTCCGCGTAATGCGATTTCATGTATTCGACGCACTCCGCGACGTCGTATTTCGCGCCGTATTGCAGCAGCGCGTCGCAGACGGCCTTCGCCCCGAATATTCCTACCGCGTCCTGAAGGTCGTATTCCATGCCGTCGCCGCTGCTCGCGGCGACGCACATGACGCGCGACTCCATGTCGCGGTAGTCGGGCAGCCTGATGAACATACACCTCGGAGACTGGCTGCACGTCAGCCGCCACGCCGTCAGCGGCTGCCGGAACGAGACCGCTTCGCAGAACATATAGCCCATATCCGTAACGTTCGAGACGTCCCAGCGGTCGAGCGGTTGATTAAATTGTTTCGCCTCGTTGAACATACAGAACATATTCCGCACGTTCGAGACGTCCCAGCGGTCGAGCGGCTGGTTGAAGCTCGACGCTTTGGAGAACATCTCGCGCATATCCCGCACGTTTGAAACGTCCCAATCGTTCAGCGGCTGGTTGAAGCTCGCCGCTTCGCAGAACATCTCGCGCATGGTCCGCACGTTCGAGACGTTCCACTTTTCAAGCGGCTGGTTGAACGCCTTGGCCCTCCAGAACATCTGTCTCATATTCGTGACGGCGGAAACGTCCCATGCGCCGACAGGCTGGTTGAAGCGCTCCGCTATGTAGAACATGCCGTCCATGTCGGTAACGCTCGAGACGTCCCACGACGCTATATTCTGGTTGAAACTCGTGGCGAAGCGGAACATATCGCCCATGTCGGTAACGTTCGAGACGTTCCACGAGTTCAGAGCCTGATTGAAGGCGAGGGCGTAGTAGAACATACACCGCATGTTCCGGACGCTTGAGACGTTCCAGCCGTCGAGCGGCTGGTTGAAGCGCTCCGCGTTGGAGAACATATCGCTCATGTCCGTTACGCTGCTCACGTCCCAGGGTTCAAGCGGCTTATTAAACCTGTGCGCCCCCTCGAACATGCGGGACATATCCCGCACTTTCGAGACGTTCCAGCCGCTGATGTCGCTGTTGAAGTAGATCGCGCCGGCAAACATCTGCTTCATCGTTACGACGTTCGACGTGTCCCACGTCTCGATGCCGGCGAAGTTGCGGCGTTTAGACTTTCGGAAGAGCCCTTCCATGTCGGTTATCAGAGAAGTGTCGATATTGGCGAGCGGCATTTTTGCGCCCATATCCAGAAGCTCTATAAGCTCGCGTTTTGAGCGGGGCTTGCGCTTCTCCGTTCCCGCAACGGCGGCGGCGGAGCCTTGCAGCTCGGGATGGGCCGCTTCAAGCTCGCGCATATATTCCGCCGTGTGCTCGCTGCCGTAGCGCGAAAGCTCCGCGTACACCTCCGCCGGGGGGAGCTTGTCCAGCTTTTCCTTCAGCCTCGCG